>NZ_JBEORT010000101.1:0-26341 GCF_040302425.1 Streptomyces sp. NPDC126497 | reverse complement strand
CGGAGCCCGGCCGGCGCGCCCCCGCCGCGCGGGGCGCCCGGGCCGTGCCGCGGGCACCGCCGGCCAGCTCGTCGGGGGTCGGCACCCGCATCGACGTGTGCGTGTCGCGGTTGGAGTCGGCCGGTTTCGCGCCCGGGACCAGCGGGACCGCGCCGCGGCGCCGCACCGGCTCCCCGGCGGCCCGGGCCGGCCCCTGGGGCGGGAGCTCCTCCCCCGTCTCCTCCGCGGGCTCGACGTCCGGCTCGTCCACGTCCAGCGGCGGCATCCCCGCCAGCAGCGGCAGCAGCTCCCGCAGCCGCGCGCCCAGCTCGGAGGCGCGCAGCCGGGACGCCGGGGCCTTCGCCAGGCACTGCACCAGCAGCTGCCACAGCTCGTCCGGGATGCCGGGGAGGGGGACGACCGTCTCGGTGACGTGGCGGCGCAGCACCGCGCCCGGGTGTCCGCCGCCGAACGGCGTGAAGCCGGCGAGCAGCTCGTACAGGACCGTGGCCAGCGCGTAGATGTCGACCGAGGCCCGCGGGGGCAGGCCCTCGACGATCTCCGGCGCCAGGTAGTCCGGTGTGCCGATGATCTTCGTGGCGCGGGTGCGGCGCGGGGTGTCGATGAGTTTCGCCACACCGAAGTCGGTGAGCAGGGCGCGGTGCGAACCGCCGGGGCCGAGCGGGCCCTCCATGTCGAGCAGCACGTTCTCGGGCTTGACGTCCCGGTGCACCACCCCGGCCGCGTGCGCCGCCGCCAGACCGTCGGCGACGTCGGCGACGATCGCCACCGCCGCCTCCGGCGCCAGCCGGCGCTCCCGGTCGAGGCGGGTGCGCAGGTCCGTACCGCGGACGAGGTCCATGACCAGCGCCAGGTCGTTGCCGTCGACCACCAGGTCGCGCACCGAGACGACGTGCGGATGCTCCAGACCGAGCAGCGCGGTCCGCTCCTGCACGAAGCGGCCGACGAGCTCCTGGTCCGAGGAGAGGTCCTCACGCAGCAGCTTGATGGCGACGGGCCCGTCGGGGCCCTCGCCCAGCCACACCGTGCCGGCGCTGCCCCGTCCGAGGATCTGATGGGCGGTGTACCGGCTGCCGATTCTCCGTGCCAAGACTGCTCCTACCGACGCGTGGTTGTCGCCAAAGCTACGCGTCCGGGGCGGCGGCCTTCACGGCGGATCCGGAAATCGGCCCCCAGATGTCGACAAATCAGCAAACAGGTCTCAGTTCGACCCGGAGGGCTCGCCGGGGCCGCCCAGGTCCTCGATCCAGCCCGTCACCGAGCCGAACCAGTCGCTGAGCTGTCCCCAATAGCTCCTGCCGGTGCCGATCCAGTCCTGGAGCGGGCTCAGCTCCCAGACCAGCCAGCCCACGACGAACAGGATGACGACCGTGAACAGGCAGCCCTTCAGACAGCCCAGGCCGGGGATGCGCATCGGGTTGGCGCTGCGCTGCCGGGGCTGCCGGGGCTCCCGCACCGGTCGCTGGGGCTCCGGCGGCGGCGCGTACCGCTGCGGCTGGGGCTGGGGCTGGGGCTGCTGCCGGCGCTGCGGCTCCGGCGGCGGGGCGTACTGCTGCGGCGGGGGCTGCTGCGGGTAGCCGTATCCGGGGCCGGGCTGCTGCCGGGGCTGCGGACGCCGCTGCTGCGGCTGCTGCTGCGGGGGCTGCTGCTGCGGCTGCTGCGGGGGCTGCTGCTGCGGCTGCTGCGGGGGCCGGGCGACCTGGCGCTGGGGGCGGCGGCGCAGCGGGTCCTGGCCGGGGTCGAGGTACTGGACCTGGGTCTGCTCGTTGCGGTCGCGGGCCGCGCGGAGCTGGGTCTGCCAGGGGTGCGGGTCCTCCGGACCGCCCCCGGGTGCGCCGGGCTGCCCCGGCGGCACGGGGGGCATGACGGCCGTGGGGTCGGCGGCGCCGGCCGGGCCGCCGGTCTGCGGCAGGACGCTGGTCGCGGCGTTGGGGTCGTAGGCGCCCGCGCCGTGCGGCAGCACCTGCGTCGGGTCGGCGTCACCGGGCGCGCCGGGCGTACCGGGTACGGGCGCGGGGGCCGGGTCGGGGGCGAGCAGCGCGCCGACGTTCTCGGCGGCGGCGATCTGCGCGGAGTTCGCGTGCACGCCGATGCCGTCGGCGACGACGCGCAGGCCGCGCGCGAGGTTCTCGGCGCTGGGCCGTTCGTCGGGGTTCTTGCGCAGGCAGCGCTCGATGACCGTCCACAGCGGGTCGGGGACGGTGGAGGGGCGGCGCGGTTCGGCGCTCAGGTGCTGGTGCAGCACCTCCAGGGCGGAGTCGCCGGAGAACGGCGGGCGGCCGGTGACCAGCTCGTACAGCAGGATGCCGGCGCCGTAGACGTCGACGGCGGAGGTCTGCGGGCGGCCCTCGGCGGACTCGGGCGCGATGTAGGCGGGCGTGCCGACGAACTCGTGGGTGCGGGTCAGGCCCGGGGAGTCGGCGAGGCGGGCGATGCCGAAGTCGGTCAGCATCGGGTGCATCTCGCCGCCGGTCCGCTTGAGCAGCACGTTGGCGGGCTTCAGGTCGCGGTGCACCACGCCGTCGGCGTGGCTGGCGCCGAGCGCGTCGGCGATCTGCGCGGTCAGCAGGGCGGCGGCGACGGGGGTGAAGGGCCCGTTCTCCCGGAGGTGGCGGTGCAGGTCGGGGCCTTCGACGAGGTCCATGACCAGGGCCAGCAGATCGCCCTCGACGACCAGGTCGCGGACCCGGACGATGTTGGGGTGGGTGAGCCGGAGCAGGACCGAGCGCTCGCGCAGGAAGCGCATCACGACGTCGGCGTCGCCCGCGAGCTCCTCCTTGAGGACCTTGATCGCGACGGTCTCACCGGGCTGTCCGGGCACGGCCGCCTCGGCGCCCGCGGTCTCCCGCTGGCGGGCTCGCCAGACGGTGCCCGTGGCGCCGCGTCCGAGCGGCTCCTCGAGCAGGTACTTGCTGCCGACTGGCCGCACGTCACGCACTCCCTGCTGCTTGCTTGGCGTACACCCTGGTCCACCGTGCTACGGAACGTTCCGCCCCACTGTAGTGCCGCCGCGCGGGATACCGGCCGGTCGTCCCCGGCGTGATCCCGCCGCGGGGCTCGCGCACCGGTCCCCGTCCGTGTTCGGAGGTTCGCAGGAAAGACGCCCGATCCGGTCCGTTGGTTGCCGCGCCGGACGTGACCGGTCCCAAGCGGGCCCGGACCGTTCATTCGCTCCTCACCGGTCGGGCACTTTTGCGGGCAGAGCCGACCAATCAAGATCATTTGATGGCGGAGGACGGGCGCGTTGTCGGTGGCAGGTGCGAGGATGCGTGCAGTACTGGCCGTACGTGCGCGTGTGGCGGTGGGGGAAGTCCGCGGTGGGGGACCGCGGGGCGGTGGTGTCCCCCCGCGTCGCGGGCGCCCGCGCAGAAGGGACCGCTGACGGCGATGCAGATCCGGCTGACCGTCGTAGACCCGCTGGGCCCCTCCTCCCCCGCGCGGGAGCGGGCCGCGCGCTGCGACGTGCTGGTCACGGCGCCCGCGGGCACGGCCCTGGCCGCGGTCGCCTCCGCGCTGGCCTCGGCGGTCCCCGGCGGTGACGGCTCGTCCGGCTCCTCGGGCGCTCCGGTGCTGTACGCCGGTGACCGGCGGCTCGACGCCCAGCGCTGCACCCTGGGCGAGCCGCCGCTGATCGACGGCGCGGTGCTGGCGGTGGGCGCGCCCGGCGAGCCCGAGCCGCATCCCGAGCTGGACGGGGCCCCCACCCGGCTGCACGTCGTCGCCGGTCCCGACGCGGGCGGGGTGCACCTGCTGCACGGCGGCGAGATCCGCATAGGCCGTTCCGCCGACGCCGACGTGCCGCTCGACGATCCGGACGTCTCCCGGCTGCACTGCGCGGTGACGGTCGCCCCGGACGGCGGCGTCTCGGTCGCCGACCTCGACTCCACCAACGGCACGACCCTGGACGGCCGGCGCGTGGGCCCCCGGCCCGTCCGCCTCGCCCCGGGCGCGCTGCTGCGCATCGGCGAGTCGGCCCTGCGCCTGACCCCGGCGGCGGGTCCCCGCGCGCGGGCGGTGACGACACCGGACGGCGAGGGGCACGTACGGGTGCCGCCGCCCCCGTCCGTACGGGCCGACGCCGAGGACGCCCCCGCCCGTACGGGGGCGCCGACGGCGCCCACCCACCACGCCCGCGGCCCGGCCGGCTGGGCCGTCGCGGCCCGGGACGCGCGGGAGGCACCGGAGGCGGCGCGGCGCGGCGGCGCGGACGAACCGCCGCGGGTGCCGACGCAGGGCCGCTCCCCCGGGCTCGAGCGCACCGGCACCGCCCCCGGGGCGCGCGCGGTGCACACGGCCGCCCGGGGGGACGTGCCCCGCGTCCCCCAGGGCCGTCGCGTGTCGCGGCCGCCGTCCGCCGAGAGGGACACGCACGCGGGACGCTCCGGCGCGGGCGCGCGCGACACGGGACCCGGCGACGCCGGGGCGGCTCCCGGGGAAGCCCGGGGCGACGGGGCGGCCGGCGACGCCGCTCCCGGACGCGACGCCGGCGGGAGGACCGCCCCGGCGTCCGGCGGCGCACCCGGTCACCTCACCGGTCCCACCACCGGGCCCGTCACCGGTCACCTGTCCACCGGCGTGCCCGCCGCCCCGCACCAGGACCTCCCCGGCACCCGCGAGGGCACCCCGCCGCGCGGCACCGGCCTCCCCCAGCCGGCGGGCGGACGCAGGCGCGGCGGGCTCACCGCCTGGGCGCGGCGGCTGGCCGGCGGCCGGCAGGAGCCGGAGACCGTGTGGGCCGCGCCCGGCGAGGAGGACCCCGGCGCCGCACCCGGCCCGGGCGTGACCGCCCCCGTCGCCCCCGAGACCTGGCCGGACCCCGCCACGCTGCTGCTGACCGCGCTCGGCCCCGGACCCCGGCTGTGGGAGCGCGGGCCGGACCACCCGGAGGCGCTCGCGGTGCGGCTCGGCACGGCGGACCGGCCCGCGCCCGACGGCTCCGGCCTGCTGCCCGCCGTCCCCGTGACCGCGGGGCTGCGCGAGGTCGGCGCCCTGGGACTGGCCGGCCCGCGCGAGCGGCTCGCCGGGCTGGCCCGCGCGGTGCTCGCCCAGCTCGCCGCGCTGCACTCCCCCGACTCCCTGGAGATCGTCCTGATCGCCGCGGACCACTCCCGCCCCCTGGCGGAGCGCACCGCCGAGTGGGCCTGGCTGGGCTGGCTGCCGCACCTGCGCCCGGGGCACGGCCAGGACTGCCGCCTGCTCCTCGCCCACGACCGGGAGCAGGCCGCGGCCCGCGCCGAGGAGCTGCTGCGCCGGCTGGAGGACCCCGCCCACGCGGCCCCGGACGGCCGCGCGCCCGGCGGAGCACCCGGCGAAGGGGTGCACGAAGGGCCGTACACCGTGGTCGTCGTGGACGGCGACCCCGGCGACGCCGGGGTGCGCGAGGCGGTGGCCCGGCTGGCCCTGGAGGGCCCGCGGGCCGGGATCCACGTGGTGTGCCTCGCCGAGACCGCCGCCGCCTCCCCGGCGTCCCCGGTGACGGAGACGTACGAGACGGCCTGCGCGGTGACGCCGGCCTTCCGGCGGTGCGGGGCCGTCGCCCTGCTCAGCGGGGACGTGGCGACCACCCTGCGCCTGCTGCGGGTGGCCGGGACCGGCTCCGGCCGTCCCCCCGGCCCGGTCGGCCACGGCACCCTCGCCACCGTCGACGCGGTCTCCCCCGCCTGGGCCGAGCGGTTCGCGCGGGCGCTCGCGCCGCTGCGCACGGACGGCGCGGGCGGGGAGCGGCACGCGCGCGCGTCGGCGTCGCTGCCCCGGTCGGCGCGGCTGCTGGACGAGCTGGGCCTGGCCCGGGCCACCCCGGCCTCGCTGATGGCCCGCTGGGCGGACGCGGCCGACGACACCCGGGCGCTGGGCGGACGCGTCACCGCCGTCCTGGGCGCCGGCCCGCGCGGCCCGGTCGTCGCCGACCTCGCCGCCGACGGACCGCACCTGCTGGTCGAGGGGCCGTCCGGCAGCGGCCGCACGGAACTGCTGCGGGCGGTCGTCGCCTCGCTGGCCGCCGCCGAGCGTCCCGACCGGCTGGGCATCGTGCTGGTCGACGGCCGGGGCGTGCCCACGACGGGCGCCGCGTCCGGGGAGGGCCTGCGGGTGTGCACGGACGTACCGCACGTCACCACGCATCTGTGCGCCAACGACCCGGTGCGGATGAGGGAGTTCGCGCAGTCCCTGAGCGCCGAGCTGAAGCGGCGCGCGGAGCTGCTGGGCCGCTCGGACTTCACGGAGTGGCACACCGGGCGGGAGCTGTCGGACCGCATGGTCGCCCAGCGCACGGCTGCGTCCCGCGCGGGCGCGGCGGCCGGCGGGGAGCAGGACGGGGACCTCGACACCCCGCCCAGTTCGACGCTGCGGCTGCGGCCCGGGGCGGACCGGCGCCGGGCGGGGGCCGCGCCGCCGCTGCCCCGGCTGGTGGTGGTCGTGGACGACCTGGACGCGCTGGTCTCCCCCGCGCTCGGTTCGCCGGGGCGGCCCGCCGCCGGATCGGTGACGCGGGCGCTGGAGGCGGTGGCCCGGGACGGCGAGCGGCTGGGGGTGCACCTGGTGACGGCCACCGGCCCCTGCGCCCGGACGGCGCAGACCGAGCCGGTGCGGCGGGCGTCGTTGCGGGTCGCGCTCGAGGCGCCGGTGCCGGGGGGCGGGCCGGACGATCCGGCGCCGGGGCGGGGGCGGCTGACCCACTCGGACGGATGGGAGACGGAGTTCCAGGGCGGGCGGGTGACCGGGCGGATCCCGCGGACGGCGACCCTGCGGCCGACGGTGGTGCCGCTGGAGTGGCACCGCATGGGCGACCCCCCGGCCCGCCGGCAGGTCCGCGAGCTCGGCAACGGCCCCACCGATCTGGCCCTGCTCGCCAGCGCGTTGGAGCGGGCGGCGCGCCAGGTCGCGGCGGCGGAGGTGCCGTCGCTGCTCTGACTCCCCGGGCGCAAGCCGGTCGGCGGCCGCCCGGTTCCCGGCCCGGGGTCCACCCCGGGCCGGGCGCCGGGCGGGCGGTCGCGGCGGCCGCTCGTCCGCCGAGTACGCCCACGGCACCACGGGGAGAGGGCACGGGCGTCACGGGCCGGGGCGCTCGTCCGCGATGACCCCTGGTCACGACGCGGTCACGATCGCGGAGTTGACGCGGGACGCGCTCTTGCCACCCCCCTTCCCCGGGCATAGACCAGAGCGCACGGACAGCGCTCGAACGCTCGGCGGAGTACGACGGAGTACGAAGAACGGGGCAGTGATGCACAGGACGAGCAGGACCATCCGGATACGCAGGTCGCCCGGCGGCCAGGTGACGACCCTCCGCTCCCGCAGGGCCGCGAGAGCCGCCGCGGCGCTCGCCGCGGGCGTGCTCGCGGTCTCGCTCACCGCGTGCGGGGGCGACGACGACAACGGCGGCGACGAGGACGGGAGCGGCGGGACCAACGGCAACGGGAGCACCGTCACCCTCCCGAAGCTGGACGGGGCGAGCCTCGAGGTCGCCGCCGTGTGGACCGGCGCCGAGCAGAAGAACTTCAAGAAGGTCCTCGCGGAGTTCGAGAAGCGCACCGGCGCCAAGGTGACCTTCGTCCCCGCCCAGGACCCGATCATCAACTTCCTCGGCTCGAAGGTCGCCGGCGGCGCCCCGCCGGACGTGGCGCTGCTGCCGCAGCCGGGCGCCATCAAGCAGGCCGTCGACAAGGGCTGGGCCAAGCCGCTCGGCGCCGAGGCGGTCAAGGAGCTCGGCGAGAACTACTCGCAGGGCTGGCAGGACATCGGCAAGGTCGACGGCAAGCAGTACGGCGTCTACTACAAGGCCGCCAACAAGTCGCTGATCTGGTACAACGCCCAGGTCTTCGAGAACGCGGGGGCCGCCGAGCCCAAGACGTGGGACGAACTGCTCACCGCCGCGCAGACGGTGTACGACTCCGGCGTCACCCCCTTCTCGGTCGGCGGCGCCGAGGGCTGGACGCTGACCGACTGGTTCGAGAACGTCTACCTCTCGCAGGCCGGTCCGGAGAAGTACGACCAGCTCGCCAAGCACGAGATCAAGTGGACGGACCCGTCCGTCAAGGAGGCGCTGACCACGCTCGCCGGGATCTGGGGCAAGAAGGACTACGTCGCGCCCGGTGCGCTGGGGACCGATTTCCCGACGTCCGTGACGCAGACCTTCACCGGCGGTGACCAGCCCAAGGCCGGCATGGTCTACGAGGGCGACTTCGCGCAGGTCAACATCGGTGAGACCGGGGCGGAGGTCGGCACGGACGCGAAGGTGTTCCCGTTCCCGGCCGCCGGCGACACCGCGCCGGTGGTCTCCGGCGGCGACGCGGCCGTGATCCTGGAGGACTCGAAGGCGGCGCAGGCGCTGGCCACCTTCCTGGCCTCCCCCGACGCGGCGGCGATCCACGCGAAGCTGGGCGGCTTCCTCTCCCCGAACAAGAGCATCGACCCGTCGGTGTACCCGAACGCGGTGCAGAGGAAGATCGCCGAGGCGCTGATCGCCTCCGGCGACGACTTCCGCTTCGACATGTCCGACCAGGCCCCGCAGGCCTTCGGCGGCACGCCCGGCAAGGGTGAGTGGAAGGCGCTGCAGGACTTCCTGAAGAACCCGAAGGACGTCGCGGGGACGCAGGCGAAGCTGGAGGCCGACGCGGCCGCGGCGTACGGGGACTGATCCGGCGATGGCGTCGGACACGGTGGCGGGGGCCCCGAAGACGGCCCCCGCCGCTCCCAAGTCGCGCAAGAGCGTCACCGGCACCCGGAGGACGGTCGCGGCGCTGTTCCTGCTGCCCGCGCTCCTCCTGCTCGGTGCGCTCGTGGTCTACCCGATCGGGTACTCCGTCGTCCGCAGCTTCTACGACCAGTCCGGCGACGGCTTCGCCGGATTCGACAACTACCGGGCCCTGTTCACCGACGACGGCATCCGCACCGCCCTGAAGAACAACGTCATCTGGGTGGTGTTCGCGCCGACGGTCGCGACCGCGCTCGGTCTGGTCTTCGCGGTGCTGACCGAACGGGTGCGCTGGGGCACGGCGTTCAAGCTGGTCGTCTTCATGCCGATGGCGATCTCGATGCTGGCGGCCGGCATCATCTTCCGCCTGGTGTACGACCAGGACCCGGACAAGGGCGTGGCGAACGCGGTCTGGGTGGGGGTGCACGACACCTTCGCGCAGTCGTCGGCGTTCCCGAAGGCGCACCCGGGCCGCGAGTCGCCGCTCGTGCGGAACGACGACGGAGGCTTCGTCACCGCCGCGGCGGTGCGCGCGGGCGACACGGTCACGCTGCCGCTGGTCGGCGTCGCCCCGGACCTGATGCCGGACGACGCCGAGCCGGCCGCGGCGCCGGAGCCGGAGGCCGACCGGATCACCGGCACCACCTGGCAGGACTTCACCCGCGGCAAGGGCGTCGGCACGCTGAACGCGGTCGACGCCTCGGAGCTGGGCTACGCCGGGATGAAGGTGGAGGCCGTGAAGGGCGGCGAGGTGGTGGAGACCGCCACGGCGGCCGCCGACGGCACCTTCTCCTTCTCCCCGAAGGCCGACGGCGCCCGGCTGAGACTCCCGGCGAGCAATTTCGAGGAGCCGTACAACGGGCTGGACTGGCTCGGCCCGTCGCTGGTCACCCCGGCGATCATCGGCTCCTACATCTGGATGTGGGCGGGCTTCGCGATGGTGCTGATCGCGGCCGGGCTCGCGGGCATGCCCCGGGAACTGCTGGAGGCCGCCCGGGTGGACGGCGCGAACGAGTGGCAGGTGTTCCGCCGGATCACGGTGCCGCTGCTGGCGCCGGTCCTCGCGGTGGTCACCGTCACCCTGATGATCAACGTGCTGAAGGTGTTCGACCTGGTCTTCATCATCGCCCCGGGTTCCTCCCAGGACGACGCCAACGTCCTGGCGCTCGAGCTGTACCGCCAGGGCTTCTCGGCGGACCAGCCGGGCATCGCCAGCGCGATCGCGGTGCTCCTGCTGCTGCTCGTCATCCCGGTGATGTGGTTCAACGTGCGGCGGCTGAGGCGGGAGGTGCGGCGATGAGTGCGGACACCGGCGGCTGCCGGGGGTCCGGGGGGCGCCCCCCGGGTGAGCACAGCAACGTGCGGCGGCTGAGGCGGGAGGTGCGGCGATGAGTGCGGACACCGGCGGCGTCATCAAGACGGTCCCCGCCGTCAAGGCCGAGCGGTCGCTCGGTTCCCGGCTGAGCGAGTGGGTGAGCGGCGGCCTGGTGCGCGTGTTCCTGATCGTCGTGGGCCTGTTCTGGCTGGTCCCGACGGTCGGACTGCTGCTCGCCAGTCTGCGCACCCCGCAGGACATGGCCGCCGACGGCTGGTGGACGGTGTTCACCGAGCCCTCGCAGCTCACCTTCGGCGCCTACGAGACGCTGCTGGAGAACGACGACATCACCGGCTCGCTGCTGAACACGGTGTACATCACCGTCCCGGCGACCGTGCTGGTGGTGGTGATCGGCTCGCTCGCGGGGTACGCCTTCGCCTGGATGGAGTTCCCCGGGCGCGACTGGTGGTTCCTGGCGGTCGTGGGGCTGCTGGTGGTGCCGGTGCAGGTGGCGCTGATCCCGATCGCCGAACTCTTCGGCGAGCTGGGCCTCTTCGGCTCCCTGACCGGTGTGGTCCTCTTCCACGTCGGTTTCGGTCTGCCGTTCGCGGTGTTCCTGCTGCGGAACTTCTTCGCGGAGATCCCCAAGGAGCTGCTGGAGGCGGCCCGGCTGGACGGCGCGGGCGAACTGCGGCTGTTCGTCCGGGTCGTGATGCCGCTCGCCGGTCCGGCCATCGCCGCGCTCGGCATCTTCCAGTTCCTGTGGGTGTGGAACGACATGCTGGTCGCGTTGATCTTCACCGACTCCGGGAGCCAGCCGATCACGGTCGCCCTGCAGACCCAGGTGCGGCAGTTCGGCAACAACATCGACGTCCTGGCGCCCGGCGCGTTCATCTCGATGGTGGTCCCGCTGGTCGTGTTCTTCGCGTTCCAGCGGCAGTTCGTCTCCGGGGTGATGGCGGGTGCCGTGAAGTAGCCCATGGGGGTGCCACGTTGGAGGGGCGGACCGTCGCGGTTCCGCCCCTTCGTGTGACGGGTGTCCCCCGGATGCCGCAGGGGGCGTAACCAAGGCGGGCCGGCGGCCGTTGCCGGGCCGAACGCCCGCGCCGACCGTTGGATGCCCCTTGCCCAGGTTCAGTGTCATTGTCCCCGCGTACCAGGTTCAGGCGTATCTGCACGAGTGCCTGGAGTCGGTGCTCTCCCAGTCGTACCCCGATCTCGAGGTGATCGCCGTCGACGACCGCTCGCCGGACGCCTGCGGCGCGGTGATCGACGAGTTCGCGGCCCGCGACCCGCGGGTGCGGGCCGTGCACCTGCCGCGGAACGCCGGCCTCGGGCCGGCCCGCAACGCCGGGATGGAGCGGGCGAGCGGCGACTACCTGGTGTTCCTGGACGGCGACGACACCCTCACCCCGGACGCGCTGCTCGCCCTCGCCGACCGGCTGAAGGAGACCGGCGAGCCGGACGTGCTGGTCTACGACTACGCGCGCACCTACTGGTCGGGCGAGGCCGTGCGCAACCGGGCCGCCGCCGAGCTCGCCGAGGACGGCCCCGCGCCGTTCCGCCTCACCGACCGGCCGGGACTGCTGAACCTGCTGATGGTGGCCTGGAACAAGGCGTACCGGCGGGAGTTCGTCGAGCGCGCGGGCTTCACGTTCCCGCCCGGCTACTACGAGGACACCCCGTGGACGTACCCGGTCCTGATGACGGCGGAGTCGATCGCCACCCTGGACCGGGTGTGCGTGCACTACCGGCAGCGCCGGACCGGCGGCATCCTGCGCACCACCAGCGAACGGCACTTCGACGTCTTCGACCAGTACGACCGGGTCTTCGCGTTCCTCGACGGGCGGCCGGCCCTGGAGCGCTGGCGGCCGATGCTGTTCCGCCGCATGGTCGACCACCTGGTGACGGTGTACGCGCGGCGGGACCGGCTGCCGCGCGGCTCGCGCGCCGCCTTCCTGCGCCGGGCGCGCGCCCACTACCGGCGGCACCGGACGCCCGGCGCGTCCGTGTCCGCGCGCGCCCGCGTCCACCACACGATGGTCCGCTTCGGACTGCGCCGCACCTACCGGGCGCTGCGGCTGGCGGCCTCCCTGCGCCGCGGGTGGGGCCGGATCGCGGGGCGGCTGCCGCGCGCCCTGCGCCGCGCGGCCCTGCGCCTGCACTACCGCCTCCAGCGGCTGCTCCCGCTGCGTGCCGACCGGGCCCTGTTCACCACGGACGGGGACCGCGGCCACGGCGGTGACCCGGGCGCCCTGGAGTCCGCGCTGCGCGCGCTGGCCCCGCACGTCCGCACCGCCTGGGTGGCCGGTCCCGAGCACCGCCGCACCCTGCCGCCGGCCACCCGCCGGCTCGCCCCCGGCACGGCCGCCCACTGGAGTGCGCTCGCCCGGTCCGCGTACCTGGTGACCGACGCCGACGTCCTGCCGGGGCTGGTCAAGCGCAAGGGACAGGTCCTGGTGCAGACGCGGTGCGGCACCCCCCTCGGGCACATGGGCCTGGACCTGCTGGAACGCCCCGCGGCGGCCCGGGACACCGACGTCGCGCGGCTGCTCGGGGGCGTCGACCAGTGGGACTACGTCGTCTCCGCCGACCGGCACTCGACCCTGACCTGGGAGCGGGTCTGTCCCGGCCGCTACACCACCCTGGAGTACGGCAGGCCGCGCACCGACCGGTTCCACACGGCGACCGGGGCGGACGTGGCCCGGCTGCGGGAGTCGCTGGGCATCCCCGAGGGCTCGGTGGCGGTCCTGTACGACCCGGCCCACCGCGACTACCGGCGCACCCAGCGCCGGCCGCTCGACCTGGAGCGCGTGGCGCGCCGGCTCGGCCCGCGGTTCGTCGTCCTGTCCCGCGCCCACCACCCGTACGGCGGACCGGCCGAGGCCGCCTCCGACCGGGTCCTGGACGTCACCGGCCATCCGGACGTCATCGCGCTGTGCCTGGCCTCGGACGCCCTGGTCACGGACTACTCGCCGCTGATGTTCGACTACGCGGGCCTGGACCGGCCGGTCGTGCTGCACATCGACGACTGGGAGGCGTACGCGGCGGCCCGCGGCGCCTACTTCGACCCGCGGGCGTTCCCGCCGGGCGCGGTCGCCGGCAGCGAGGACGAGCTGATCGACGTCTTCGCGACCGGCGACTGGTGCGGCGCCCGCTCCACCCGGCTGCGGGCGGACTTCCGCGCCCGCTTCTGCCCGTACGACGACGGGCACGCCGCCGAGCGGGTCGTGCGCCGGGTGGTGCTCGGGGAGAGCGAGCTGCCGCCGGTGGTGCCGCCGGCCGGGCGCCGCCCGGTGCCGCCGGCCACCGCCGTGTCCGGTCCGTCGTCGCTCACGACGGTGCCGCCGCAGCAGTCCGCCGGCCCGCCGGCCGTCACCGGGAGCGGCCGCCCGCCGCTTCCCCGGTGACCGCGGGGATCCGGCCCCGGGACGCCCCCCCCCGTCCTCCGGTCCGCCCCGGCCGGCGCCCCGCCCGCCGGGGCGCCACGACCTCCTCCACGGAAGGAGCAGCATGCCCCGCTTCAGCATCATCGTCCCGTCCCACGGGGTCGCCGGCCGGCTGGGCCGGGCGCTGGACTCGGTCCTCGCCCAGTCCTTCGGCGACTTCGAGCTGGTCCCGGTCTGCGAGGCGCCCGGGTCCCCCGCGTCCGACGTGGCCGCCCGGTACGCCGAGCGGGACTCGCGGGTGGCGCCGGTGCACGCACCGCCGTCGGCCGGACTGGCGGGCGCCCGCAACACGGGGGTGCGGGCGGCCACGGGCGCGTACCTGCTGTTCCTCGACGGCGACGACGTCCTCGTCCCCGGCGCGCTGGCGGCGCTGGACGCGCGCCTGGCCCGGACCGGTCCGGTGGACGTGCTGCACTGCGAACACGAGCGGGTGCCCTGGTGGGAGGGCGAGCCCGGCAACCCGGCCGCGCCCCTGCTGGCGGGGGCCCCCGACGGCGCGTTCCCCCCGGACCGCGCCCCGCACCTCACCGGTGTGGGCCTCCCGGCGTGGAGCGCGGCCTGGCGGCGCGCCTTCGTCGCCGAGCTGGGGCTCGCCTTCCCGGCGGGCCACTTCACGGACATCGGCTGGGGCGGCCTGGCGATGCTCGGCGCCGAACGGGTGGCGGTGCTGCGGTCGGTCGTCGTCCGGCACCTGGTGCGTCGGCAGGGCAGCCGGCTGAACCTGCCCGGGGAGCACCAGGCCGAACTGCTGGACCAGGTCGAGCTGGTGCTGGAGCGGGCCGCCGGGCAGGGGCTGTCCGCCGAGCGGTCGGGGCCGTTGTTCGAGCAGCTCTTCGCCGCCGTGCTGAGCACGGCCGCCCGGCCCCGGCGGCTGCCGTCGGGCCGGCGCGCCTTCTTCCGCAGGGCGAGCGTCCTGTACCGCCGTCACCGTCCCACCGGGTACCGGCCGCCGCGCGGCAGTCTCGGGGTGCAGCACCGGCTGCTGGCGTCCGGCTCCTACGGTGCCTTCGCCGCCCTGCGCGGCGCCCGTCGCGCGGCGGGGCGGGCGGGGGCGGCGGTGCCGCGTCCACGGGGGCTGCGCACCCGGCTGCTGTACCGGGCGCACCTGCGCCGCCCGCTCGACCCGAACCTCGCCGTGTACTGCGCGTACTGGGGCCGGGGTTACGTCTGCAACCCGGCCGCGATCCACGCCAAGGCGCGGGAACTCGCCCCGCACATCCGCTCGGTGTTCCTGGTGGAGGCCGGCCGGGAGCACACCGTGCCGGACGGCGTCGAGTACGCGGTGCTCGGCAGCCACCGCGCCTGGGAGGTCCTGGCCCGCGCGACGTACCTGGTCAACAACGCCAACTTCGCGGAGGGCGTGGTCAAACGCCCCGGCAGCATCCACCTCCAGACGCAGCACGGCACCCCGCTGAAGACCATGGGCGTCGACCAGTCGACGTACCCGGTGGTGGCCGCCGCGACCGGCAGCTTCACCAAGCTGCTGGGCCGGGTGGACCGCTGGGACCACAACCTCTCCGCCAACCCGCACTCCACCCGCGTGTGGGAGCGCGTCTTCCCCGGCTCCTACGAGCACCTGGAGTACGGCTATCCGCGCAACGACGCGTACTGCACGGTCACCGCGGACGACGTGGCCCGGATCCGCGCCGGGCTGGGCGTCCCGGAGGGCGCGCGGGCCGTGCTGTACGCGCCCACCCACCGCGACCACCGCACCGGCTTCGAGGCCGGCCTCGACCTGGAGGCGTTCTGCGCGGCGGCCGGCGAGGACGTCGTGGTCCTGCTGCGCGCCCACTACTTCTACGACCGGGGCGGGCGCGGGAGCACCGGCCGGGTCATCGACGTCACCGCGCACCCCTCGTCGGAGGAGGTGTGCCTGGCCGCCGACGCGCTGGTCACCGACTACTCGTCGATCATGTTCGACTACGCCAACCTGGACCGTCCGATCGTGGTGTACGCCGACGACTGGGACGTCTACCGGGAGACCCGCGGCGTCTGCTTCGACCTGATGGCCGGGCCGCCGGGCCCGGTCACCCGCACCCCCGACGAGCTGGCCCGCGTCTTCCGCGACGGCTCGTACGCGGACGCGGAGTCGGCCGCGCTGCGGGCGGCGTTCCGCGAGCGGTTCTGCCCGTTCGACGACGGACGGGCCGCCGAGCGGGTGGTGCGCCGGGTGCTGCTCGGCGAGCCGCCCGAGGCCCTGCCGCCCGTGATCCCGCTCGCGGAGCGCGTCCCCGCCCCCGCGGCCGCCGCCACCCCGGTGAGGAGCTGAGAGAGCAGTGCCCCGCTTCAGCGTCATCGTCCCCGTCCACCGGGTGCAGGGGTACCTGCACGCCTGCCTCGACTCGGTGCTCGGGCAGTCGTACCGCGACCTCGAGGTGATCGCCGTCGACGACCGTTCACCGGACGGCTGCGGCGCGATCCTCGACGCCTACGCGGCCCGCGACGAGCGCGTCCGGGTGCTGCACCTGCCGCGGAACGTGGGCCTCGGCCCGGCCCGCAACGCGGGCATGGAGCACGCGACGGGCGACCACCTGCTCTTCCTCGACGGCGACGACACCCTCACCCCGGGCGCGCTGCGCGCCCTGGCCGACCGGCTCGACGAGACCGGCGACCCGGACGTCCTGGTCTTCGACTACGCCCGCACCCACTGGTGGGGCGGCACCCGGCGCAACGCCCTGGCGCACCTGCTGGCCCAGGCGCCCGCGGGCACCTTCACGGCGGCCGAGCGGCCGGAGATCCTCGATCTGCTGATGGTGGTGTGGAACAAGTCCTACCGCCGCGACTTCGTCACGCGGGAGGGTTTCGCCTTCCCGCCCGGCTACTACGAGGACACGCCCTGGACGTTCCCGGTGCTGCTCAGCGCCGGGCGCATCGCCGTCCTGGACCGGATCTGCGTGTACTACCGGCAGCGCCGCCGGGGCAGCATCCTGTCCACCACCAGCCGCAGGCACTTCGACGTCCTGGAGCAGTACGCGCGGGTGTTCCGGTTCGTCGACGCCCGTCCGGCGCTGGCGCACTGGCGGCCGGTCCTGCACGCCAGGATGGGCGAGCACTGTCTCGACATCCTCTCCAAGCCGGACCGCCTGCCGCCGTCGGACCGGGGCGAGTTCTTCCGCCGTACGGCCGAGATGTTCCGGGCGCACCGGCCGGAGGGCGCACCGGTGCCGCCGGACCTGCGGGTGCTGGAGGGGAGCTACGCCGGTTACCTCCTGCGGCGGCGGGCCGGGCGGGCGGGCCGGGAGCTGGGGCGCGGGGCCCGGCAGGCGGGTGCCGCGACGGCGGCCCGGTACGTCCGGGCCCGGGCCGCGTTCCGCCGGCCGCTGGACCCGGACCTCGCCGTGTACTCGGCGTTCTCGCACCGGGGCGTGCTCGGCGACCCGGCGGCCGTGCACCGCGCGGCGCGTGACCTCGCCCCGCACATCCGGGGCGTCTGGGTGCTGGCCGGTGAGGAGCAGGCGGCCGGGCTGGGGCCGGACGTCGAGTACGTACTGCCCGACTCGCCCGGATACCGCAGGGTGACCGAGCGGGCCACCTACTTCGTCAACAACGTCAACTGGTCCGGTTCCCTGGTCAAACGGCCGGGAAGCGTCCACATCCACACCCACCGGGGCACCCCGCTGAAGTACCTGGGCGCCGATCTGCTGGACCGGCCCGGCGCGCGGCTCGGCCTCGACGTGCCCCGGATGCTGCGCCGGGCCGACCGCTGGGACTACAGCCTGGTCGCCAACCTCCACTCCGAGCTGGTGTGGGAGCGCGCCTACCCCTGTCACTTCACCTCGCTGCGCACCGGCAGCCCGCGCAACGACGTGCTGGTCGGGGCGTCCGGGGAGCGGGTGCGCGCGGTGCGCGCCCGGCTCGGCGTTCCGGACGGCCACACGGTGGTGCTGTACGCGCCGACCCGCCGCGACTACCGCAGGGACGGTCTGGTGGAGCGGATCGACCTCGCCCGGTTCGCCGCCGACCTGGGCCCGGGCCGCACCCTCGTGGTCCGTCTGCACCCCTCGCTGGCCGCCGGTCCGGCGCGCGGCCTCGGCCTGTCCGAGCTGCACCGGCGGGGCGTGCTGGTCGACGCCACGGACGAGCCGGAGGCGCAGGACGTGCTGCTCGCCGCCGACGTGCTGGTCACCGACTACTCGTCGATCATGTTCGACTACGCCAACCTGGACCGCCCGATCGTGATCCACGCCGACGACTGGGACGCCTACCGGGCGAGCCGGGGCGCCTACCTGGACATCACGGCCGAGGCGCCGGGCCATGTGACGCGCTCCTACCGTGAGCTGGCGTGGCTGTTCGACTCCGGGACCTGGCAGGACGCGGAGTCGGCACGGCTGCGGGCGGCGTTCCGCGAGCGGTTCTGCGCGTTCGACGACGGGCGGGCCGCCGAGCGGGTGGTGCGGACGCTGATGCTGGGCGAGCCGATGCTCGGCGGGCCGGCCGGACCGGCCCGGGTGCCGTCCCAGACGGCCGGCCGCGACCTGCCGGTCCCGTCGTGACGCCGCGCACCCGGGTCCTGCTGCTGGCCGCCGTCTTCGCGCTGCTGCAACTCGCCAACGTCACCGGCCGCGACACCCCCGACAGCAAGAACTACCTGTCGTACGCGCTGAGCCTGACCGGTGCGGACGAACGGGAGGCGGCGACCGCCACCATCGACTACTTCTGCGCGGGCCGGGCGTCGGTCGCGCACCGGGCGCAGAACGTGGACGTGGTGCGCTTCCACGCCCCGGACCCCGCCCCCGGGGTGATGCGGGAGTGCCGGGAGCGGGAGTGGCGGCAGGTGGAGGCGATGCTGGCGGCCGGGCACACCGGCGGGCACACCGTGCCGTTCATGCCGGAGCGGTTCATGCGGATCTTCGAGGCGCGGCCCGGCTACCCGGTGTTCCTGGCGCCGTTCGTCGCCCTGTTCGGGGTGACCTGGGGGGTGTGGGCGGCCGGTGTGGCGGTGACCTGCGCGGGCGGGGTGCTCGCCTTCCTGGTGCTGCGGGCCCTGTCGGTGTCCGTGCCGCTCGCGCTCACCGGACAGGCGCTGTTCCTGGTCCTGCCGTGCGGGACGACGGCGATGCGCCCGATGGCCGAGGGGCTGCTGCTGGCGCTCACCCTGGCGGCGCTGTGGGGTTGTGCGCTGGTGCTCCGGGGGCGGCGGGCGCGGGCGGGCCTGGCGCTGGTGGGCGGGGCGCTGCTCGCGCTGTTCACCGTCAAGCACTCGCAGGCGCTGTTCCTCGGGCTGTGCCTGGCGGGCGCGGGCGCGGCGGTCGCCGTACGGCGCCGGTGGCGGGGGCGGCCACCGGGGCGCGGGGTGGTGGCGCTCGCGGGGGCCGGGGGCGCGGGGGTGCTCGGCACGGTGCTGCTGGCCCGGCTGCTGGGGTATCCGTCGGCGTCGGAGAGCGTGCAGGACCTGCTCACCGACCATTTCGCCCGTCCCGACCGGGAGCGACCGTGGGCGGAGTTCCTCCAGCTGCAGGGGAACTTCTGGACGGAGTGGCTGCGGCGGCAGCTGTGGGAGCCGGTGTTCGTGGCGTTCCTGGCGGCCGGTGTCCTGGGGGCGCGGCGGCGGCCGGCGTTCGGCGCCTTCCTGGCCGCCGCCGCCTGCACGGGGTTCCTCAACCAGGCCGGGCACCCGGACATCAACATCTGGGGCGACCGGCTGATCACGCTGGCCTGGCTGCTGCCGGTGCTGGGTGTGCCGCTGCTGCTGGAGCCGGTGGTGCGGCGGGCGGTGGTGCCGGCCCAGGGGGCTCCGGTGGAGCCGGCGCGCTGAGCACCCGCGTCACCCGATGAGGTGAGGTGAGGTCATGCCCCGGACGGAGCCGGGAACATACGGCGAATGTCCTCGACGCTCCCCCGTCCCACCGTCCGGTGAACCCCCCGGTCCTCGTCCGGCCGGCCGTGCGCGGCGCCACGGCGCTGCGCGGCGGCGGCGCCTGGCGCCCCACCCCGTACCAGCTCTTCGGCCTCCTGTTCTGGCTGGTGGTGTCGCTGGCGTACTGGAGGGTGCCGTTGTGCTGCGACGCCGGGCAGCACGCGGCGGTCGTCGAGCGGCTCAAGGACGACCTGCTGGAGCCCCGGCACCCGATGGCGGACCTGCCGGGGGCGGGCAGCCCGTACTACTCGCCGTTCGCGCTGGCGCAGGGGGCGTTCGCCCGGCTGACGGGGCTGGGCGGCTGGGAGGTGCTCAGGCTCACCGGGCCGCTGAACCTGCTGGTGCTGCTCACCGGGATCGGCCGCTTCGTGCGGGTGCTGACCCCGCGCCCCTGGGCGCCGGTGCTGGCGTTCGGCGCGATGGCGCTGCTGTGGGGGGTGGAGCGGGCCTGGTGGAGCGGCTACCTGAACCTGATGTCGATGACGGGCAACCTGCCCTACCCGTCGGCGTGCGCGATCGGCCTCACCTTCTGGGCGTGGGCGCTGACGGGGGCGCGGGCGCGGGACGCGGGTGCCGTGCGGCACGCGGGGCCGGGCGGGGTGCGTCCGGTGTCCGGGTACGCGGCGCTGGGCGCGCTGTACGGGCTGGTCCTGCTGGTGCACCCGATCACGGCGGTCGCGGCGGCGCTGGGGGCGGTGGCGCTGGTCGCGGGGTGGCAGCGGCGGTGGGGTCCGGCGGTCGCCGGGCGGTGGGCGCTGACGGGGGCGGTGGCGCTGCTGACGGCCGGCTGCTGGCCGTACTTCGACGTGTTCGCGCTGGCCGGGGACGACAGCGTGGACGCGATGCACCGGCGCCTGTACCTGGACCTCGGCGGGCAGTTCGGGCTGGCGCTGCTCGGGCTGCCGGCGCTGTGGCTGCGGGCGCGGCGCACGTCGTGGCGTGATCCGCTGGTGCTGATGTGCGTCCTGGACTGCCTGGTGGTGGCGTACGGCTGGGTCAGCGGCCACTACACCTACGGCAGGATCCTCGGGCTGGCGCTGGTGCCGTCGCAGTGCGCGCTGGCGGTGGAGCTGGCGGCGCCCCGGCCGTGGCCGGTGTGGCGGCGGCTGCTGGGCGGGGCCGCGGCGGCGGGGGCGTGCGCGGGGTTCCTGACCGTGCACGCGGGGGCGGTGCTGCCGGCGGGCTTCGAACGGCCGCCGGACTGGCCGTCGTACGACTGGGCCGCGCGGTACGTCGGACCGGGCGAGGTCGTGATCACCGACGGCTACCACGCCGTCCACGCGATCGCCGGGTACGGGCCGAACCTCGCCGCGCCGGCCTGGCCGGACGCCTCGCTGGACGAGGGGGAGCGGCTGCGGCGGGCGGCCGACGTGCGCGCCTACCTCGACCCCGGGTCGACCCGCGCCGAGCGGGCCGCGGTCGTCCGCCGGTACCACGCGCGCTGGCTGCTGCTGACGCCCGCGCAGCGGGTGCCCGAGGAGGCGGTGGTGGTGGCGTGGAGCCGACGGACCGGGGAGGTGCTGGCGCGGGTCGGGGGCGGGTCCGGGACTACTCGATGACGAGGTCGACCGGGATGTTGCCGCGGGTGGCGTTGGAGTAGGGGCAGACCTGGTGGGCCTGCTCGACCAGCTTGCGGCCGGTCTCCTCGTCGATGCCCTCGGGCAGCTCGACGCGCAGGGTCACCGCGAGCGCGAAGCCCTCGCCCTGCTTGCCGAGGACGACCTCGGCGGTCACCGCGGCGTCGCTGACGTCGACCTTCGCCGCCCGGCCGACCACGCCGAGGGCGCTGCCGAAGCAGGCCGCGTAACCGGCGGCGAAGAGCTGCTCCGGGTTGGTGCCCCGGCCGTCGCCGCCGAGCTCCGCGGGGGCGCTCAGGCCGAGGTCCAGCTTGCCGTCGGAGGTGACGGCGCGGCCCTCGCGGCCGTGGGTGGCGGTGGCGACAGCGGTGTAGAGCGCGTCCATGGAAAGGGCCTTCCCTCTCGAGTCGTGGCTCGGCCGGTCCCTTCGGTTCGGTGGGGCCGGCCGCCGTGCACCACAAGTAGAGCACGCAATTCAATTGCACGCAATCGAATGGTTCGCGAGGGCTACCCTGGAGGCATGACAGCCACTCCGAGCCCACCCCCCGCGACGGCCGCCCGGCCGGACGCCGCGGACGACTGGCTCCGTCTCGACCAGCAGATCTGCTTCAACCTGAACGCCGCCTCCCGCGCCTTCAACGGCGTCTACCGGGTGGTCCTCAAGGACCTCGGCCTCACCTATCCGCAGTACCTGGTCATGCTGGTGCTGTGGGAGCACGGCACGCTGCCCGTGAAGAAGCTCGGCGAGCACCTGCGCCTGGACTCCGGCACGCTGTCCCCGCTGCTCAAGCGGCTGGAGACGGCCGGACTGGTGAGCCGGGAGCGCAGCGCGCGCGACGAGCGGTCGGTGGAGGTGCGGCCCACCGAGGAGGGCACCGCGCTGCGGCGGCGGGCCCTGGAGGTGCCGCGCCGGATCATGGCCGCGACCGGCTTCGACATCGACGAGATCCGCGAGCTGAGCACCCGCCTGCACCGGCTCACCGCGGCCCTGGACACGGCGGTGGCGGACGGCGCGTGACGGCCGCCGAGGTGCGCCGCGGGCGCCGGGCGTCCTCAATGGAGGGCAGGAACGATCCCGTGCCGTGCCCGAGGACGCCATGCAGCCCCAGCAGCCCCAGGTCGCCGTCGTCGTCATCGGTCACGACGACGCCGCCCATGTGACCGACGCCGTGCGCTCGGCGCTCGGGCAGGGCGGTGCCGTGCGCGAGGTCGTCGCCGTCGACGACTGCTCGACGGACGGCAGCGCGGACCTGCTGGACCGGCTCGCCGAGGGCGAACCCCGGCTGCGGGTGGTCCGGCACCCCGTCAACAGCGGCGGCTGCGGCACCCCGCGCAACACCGGGCTCGCCGCGGTGACCTCTCCGTACGTGATGTTCCTGGACAGCGACGACGTGCTGCCGCCCGGCGCGGTGCGGGCGCTGCTCACGGCCGCGACCGGGGCGGGCGCGCAGGTCGCGGCCGGCCTGTGCGTGCGCCGCGAGCTGCCGTCGGGGCGCGAGGCGCCGTGGGAGCCGGCCCTGTACGCGGCGCCCGCCGTGCTCGCCCGCCCCGCGCTGCGCCCGCGCCTGGTCCACGACACGCTGTGCGTCAACAAGCTCTACGCCACGGCCTTCCTGCGCGCGCACGGCATCCGCTTCCCCGACGGCCGCTTCCCCTACGAGGACCACGTGTTCACCGCGCGGGTGTGGGCCGCCGCCCCCCGCGTCGCGCTGGTCCCGGACCGGGTGTACACCTGGCACGTCCGGCGCTCCGCACGGCGGCTGTCGATCTCCCTGGACCGCACGGGCGTCGACAACTGGCGGGCCCGCACCCACGCGTGCCGCACCGCCCACGGGATCCTGCTGGCCGCCGGGGAGAAACGGCTGGCGCGCCGGGCGCGGGCCAAGTTCCTCGACCACGACCTGCGCATGTACGCCCGCGAGCTGCCGCTGCGCGACGAGGGCTACCGACGGGAGTGGTGGGCGCACACCCGGGCGTTCCTCGCCGAGTACGACGCCGCCGACTGGGCCCGCGACCCCGTGGCCCCGGGCCGGCTGATCGGTCGGGTCGTGCTGGCCTCCCCCGAGCCGTGCGACCTGCCCCGGCTGCGGGAGCTGGCGGCCCGGCCGGCCCGGCTGTACCCGCCCTACGCCCGCACGGCGGACGGCACGCCCTGCTGGTCGGCCGCCCTGCCCGGAGTCACCCTGGAACCCCTGCTGACCCGGCCCGCGCCGCTGCTCCCGCTCGCCGTGGACGCGGAACTGCGCCCGCACGCGCACGGCCCGCGGCTGCGGGTGCGCCTGCACGAGCTGTACGGCCGGGTGGCGCGGGCGGAGCCCCGGTCGGTGGAGGCGGAGTGGCGCCACCGGGACCGGGGCGGCGCCCGGGTCCGCCGTACGGTGCCGCTGCGGACGGCCGCCGACGGCACCTGGGTCGCGGAGACGACCGTGCGGCCGGACCGGCTGGCCGCGCTCGGCGCGGGCGCCTGGGACCTGCGGCTGCGGGTGCGCTTCCGGGACGGTTCGAGCCGCCGGGTCACCGCGCACGCGCTCGCCGGTCCGGGGCTGCTGCGCCGCTGCGTGATGGCGAGCCCCCGGCACGGCGTGGTGCTGGTGCGGCCGTACGCCACGCACTCGGGCGCGCTGGCCCTGCGCGTGGCGGCCGGCGTGCGCGGGACCGTCCCGGTGCTGCGCGGAAGACTGGGACGCCTGCTTCACTAGGGGACGGCCCTGGGAAGTGCGGCGGCACGGGCCGAGGACGAGGGGACGGCCATCCATGACCTGGTTGATCACCGGCGGCGCCGGCTACATCGGGGCGCACGTCGCATGGGCGATGACCGCGGCGGGCGAACGGGCGGTGGTCTACGACGACCTGTCCACCGGCCTCGCCGACCGGGTGCCGGACGGGGTGCCGCTGGTGACCGGTTCCACCCTGGACGGCGAGCGGGTGGCACGCGCCCTCGCGGACCACCGGGTCACCGGGGTGGTCCACCTCGCGGGGAAGAAGCAGGTCGCCGAGTCGGTCTCGCTCCCCCTGCACTACTACCGGGAGAACGTCGAGGGCCTGCGGGTCCTGCTGGAGGCGGTGACGTCGGCCGGTGTCCGCTCCTTCGTCTTCTCCTCCTCGGCGGCGGTCTACGGCATGCCGGACGTGGACCTCGTCACGGAGGAGACCCCCTGCCTGCCCCTGTCGCCGTACGGCGAGACCAAGCTGGCCGGCGAGTGGCTGGTCCGCGCGGCCGGGAGGGCGGCCGGGCTCTCCACGGCCTGCCTGCGCTACTTCAACGTGGCCGGCGCCGCCCGCCCGGACCTGGCCGACACGGGCGTCTCCAACCTCGTCCCCATGGTCTTCGAGAAGCTGACGGACGGCCTGCCCCCGCGCGTGTTCGGCGACGACTACCCGACCCCCGACGGCACCTGCGTCCGCGACTACGTCCACGTCGTCGACCTGGCCGAGGCCCATGTGGCGGCGGCCCGCGCGCTGCGCTCCGCCCCCGGCCGGGACCTCACCCTCAACATCGGCCGCGGTGAGGGCGTCTCCGTGCGGGAGGTGATCGACCGCGTGAACGCCCTCACCGGCCACGACCGCCCGCCCGTCGTCGCCCCCCGCCGCCCCGGCGACCCGGCCCGCGTCGTCGCCTCCGCCGACCGCGCGGCCGCGGAGCTGGGCTGGAAGGCCCGCCACGACGTCGACGACATGATCACCTCGGCGTGGGCCGGCTGGCTGCGCCTGCACCCGTCGGCGGACCGCGCCTGATGCCCACCCGCGCCGAACGCGCCCTGGGCGCCGTCATCGGCTCCGCCGTCGGCGACGCCGAGGGCGCCCCCTTCGAGTTCGGCCCCGAGGACGCCTTCTCCGCCCGTTTCCCCACGCCGGGGGCCGGCGGCGAGACGCGCGGGGGCGGCGGCTGGGACCCGGGCACCGTGAAGGTGACGGCGCCCTCGGCCGTCACCTGGACGGTCACCGTGGGCCGCGGCGACCCGCTGGAGCGGGACTCCCCCACCACGGGCCGACCGCCCCGGCCGGACGGCGCTCCGCCGGCCGCCCGCTGCCCGGATCCGCGGGGTTCACGGCCCGGCGAGCTTCTCCAGGACCCTGGCCCGCAGGAGTTCGTACTCCTCGCGCAGCCGGACGAGCTTCGGCGGGCGGGGAACGACGACGCCCTCCGTGACGATCTCCTCGGGACCGAACTGCTCACGGGTGAGGTCCATCTCCACCCCCATGCCCAGGCGGTTCCACCAGTGGTAGTCGGTGCGCACCCCGTCCACCAGGACCTCGCCGCGGAGCAGCTCCCCGCCCAGCAGGTCGTTGAGGACCATGGCGGTGACCCCGCACTGGTCCCGGGCGGGATTGTCCGGCGTCCAGCGCGCCCGGTACTCGGGCGTGCACGTGTCGGCGTCCCAGCTGCTGCGGACGGCCCGCTCGATGTCGGTGAGGAGCAGAGGTGTCATGGGCGGCATCCTCGCAGCCGGCACCGACAACGCCCCGTCCGTCACAGCGCTTTCAGCGCCTCCGTCGTCGCCCGCGTCAGGGCCTCCAGGTAGCCCTTGGGCGGCTTCGGGCCGCGGATGACCACCGAGCGCCAGTACAGGGGGCCCGAGATCAGGTCGAGGGCCAGGGCGTGGTCGACGCCGGGGCGGAGTTCGCCGCGCTCCTGCGCCGCCTCGACGATGCCCTTGGCGACCCCGTCCTGGCCCTCGCGCAGCGCCTTCCGCAGGGCCTCGGCGATGTCCGGGTTGCGGGCGGCCTCGGCCTGGAGGTCGGGGAGGATCTGCGAGGCGACGGGGTGGCGCAGGGCGCGGGAGGTGACCTCGTACAGCAGGCGCAGGTCGCCCTCCAGGGAGCCGGTGTCCGGGGCGGGCAGGCCCTGGACGGCGATCGCGGAGACCAGGTCGAGGACCAGGTGCAGTTTGGAGCGCCAGCGGCGGTACACCGCGGTCTTGCCGACGCCCGCGCGGCGCGCGATCCCCTCGATCGACATCCGCGCGTAGCCGGCCGCGGCCAGTTCCTCGAAGACGGCCGCCCGGATGGCTTCCGTCACGTCCTCGCGCAGGACGGCGGCCCCGGCGGGGGCCCTGCGGCGCGGACGCGGCTGGGGCTCGTCGGAGTTCGTCGTCATGCGGACCAGCATAGGGCGACGACGGAACGGTTGCGTTCCGACGTGAGCACGGCTTACGCTCCCGTTGCGACGATACGGTCCCGTCCCGACGTAAGAGGCCGTACGGACGTCGCGCGGAAGGCGCGCGAACCCGTTGCCCCCCTCCCCCTAGCGAAAGCAGCGGATGTGAGTCAGGTCCTCCACACACCGCCCCCCTCACCGGCCGTCCCGACACCGGCCGAGGGCGACCTCGCGGCGCTCGCCGCGCGGCACGGCCTCACGGTCAGCGGTGCCCGGCCGTCCCTCGTCGAGTACGTCCGTCAGCTGTGGGACCGGCGGCACTTCATCCTCGCCTTCTCCCGGGCGAAGCTGACCGC
>NZ_JBEORT010000100.1:12034-26369 GCF_040302425.1 Streptomyces sp. NPDC126497 | reverse complement strand
CCCGGGGGCGCCGTCGGCCTGCCGGTCCCCCCGCGCGTCGTCCGGTCCGCCCCCGGACGCGGGAGGTTCGCCGGATCCGGCGTCCGCGGTGCGCGGGCCCGGCCGGGGGGACGCGGCGGGCTCGTCCGTGGGGTGGCCGGGACCGGGGGTCGGGGGCTGAGGGCCCGTGTGGTCGGGCGACTCGTCGTTGCCGGGTCGCGGCTGTCCGCGCCCGCCGCTTGCGTCCACCGGTGTCCCCTCGTTCGCTGCGTCTCCCGCGCCTGCCGGACGGGAGGGTCTCGTGTCGATGGTATGCGGCCCGCGCCGTGCGCTCCGCCCCGGCACCCTGTCCCCTCCCCTCCCCGCCGCCGGCGGCGTAGGCGCTGTCGGTGGGGGGCCGTAAGGTCTGTGTGCATGGAGACGAGCATCGAGGGCGAGGAGCGGGCCGGTGGCGGCCCGGCCACCGGGGGCGTGCGGGCGGACACGGCCACCGCCGTACCGCCCGCCTCTCTGTCGCCCTCGCGCGCGAGTGACTTCATGCAGTGCCCGCTGCTGTACCGGTTCCGGGTCATCGACCGGCTGCCGGAGAAGCCGAGCGAGGCGGCGACCAGGGGCACGCTGGTGCACGCGGTGCTGGAGCGCCTCTTCGACGCCCCGGCCGCCGACCGCACCGTGCCACGGGCGAAGTCGCTGCTCCCGGGTCAGTGGGACCGGCTGCGGGAGACCCGGCCGGAGGTCATGGAGCTGTTCGCCGACGATCCGGGGGGCGAGCGGCTGGCGCGCTGGCTGGCGGAGGCGGAGCGGCTGGTCGAGCGCTGGTTCTCGCTGGAGGACCCGAGCCGGCTGGAGCCCGCCGAGCGTGAGCTGTTCGTCGAGGCGGAGCTGGACTCCGGACTGAGGCTGCGCGGCATCATCGACCGGGTGGACGTGGCGCCGACCGGCGAGGTGCGGATCGTCGACTACAAGACGGGCAAGGCGCCCCGGCCGGAGTACGCCGAGGGCGCGCTGTTCCAGATGAAGTTCTACGCCCTGGTGGTGTGGCGGCTGAAGAAGGTGGTCCCGCGCCGGCTCCAGCTGGTGTATCTCGGCAGCGGTGACGTGCTGACGTACGACCCCGTGCCCGCGGACCTGGAGCGGGTGGAGCGCAAGCTGCTGGCGCTGTGGGACGCGATCCGGCAGGCGACCGAGACGGGTGACTGGCGTCCGCGCCCCACGAAGCTGTGCGGCTGGTGCGACCACCGGGCGCGCTGCCCGGAGTTCGGCGGCACTCCCCCGCCGTACCCGCTGCCGGTGAGGGCGCCCGAGTCCGGCGGGACCCCACAGGGCAGAATGGGGCCGGACTAGCGAAGGAGACTCAGGTGGCCATCCGCGTCCTACTGGTCGACGACCAGCCGCTGCTGCGTACCGGGTTCCGGATGATTCTGGAGGCCGAGCAGGACATCGCGGTCGTCGGCGAGGCCGGAGACGGCCTCCAGGCCCTGGACCAGGTACGGGCGCTGCAGCCCGATGTGGTGCTGATGGACATCCGCATGCCGCGGATGGACGGGGTGGAGGCGACCCGGCAGATCACCGGGCCCGAGCGGGACGGGCCGGCGAAGGTGCTGGTGCTGACGACGTTCGACCTCGACGAGTACGTGGTGGAGGCGCTGAAGGCGGGGGCGAGCGGCTTCCTGCTGAAGGACGCCCCGGCCCATGAGCTGGTGCAGGCGATCCGTGTGGTGGCCGCCGGGGAGGCGATGCTGGCGCCGAGCATCACGCGCCGGCTGCTGGACAAGTACGCCACGCACCTGCCGTCCGGTGACGAGCCGGTGCCGGACACGCTGCATACGCTGACCGAGCGTGAGGTCGAGGTGCTGAAGCTGGTGGCGCGCGGGCTGTCCAACGCGGAGATCGCCGCCGACCTGTTCGTCAGCGAGACCACCGTCAAGACGCACGTCGGCCATGTGCTGACCAAGCTGGGGCTGCGTGACCGGGTGCAGGCGGCGGTGTACGCCTATGAGAGCGGGCTGGTGCGCCCCGGCGCGCAGTAGCCCGGCGGGCCGTGTGCGTCGAGGGCGCCTCCCCGGCCGGGGAGGCGCCCTCGACGCGTCGGCGGGGTGTCAGCCCTTGCTCGGTTCCCGGAAGCGGAACCCGGTCGACGCGTCGAGACAGTGCTCGAGACCGTGGACGCCGTCACGGACGGCCTCGTACTGCTTGCCCTGCCACAGCGGGATCACCGGGACGTCCCTGGCGACGATGTCCCGGATGAGGCCGAAGTCCTCGTCGGTGCCGCAGCCGGTCAACAGGCCGGAGGCCGGCCCCGCCACGAGGGGCAGGACCGGCCACGGGTCGCGCGGATTCACGAGCTGCGCCTTGTCGTTCTTGCCGCCCGGACCGCGCCACCGGTCGGTCCGGGTCCGTTCGGCTTCGTCAGCCGCTGACGCCGCGTTCGAGCTCCCACAGCTGGAGGGAGGAGGACGAGTTGAGCGCGTAGGCGGTGCCGGTGACGCCGTCGCGGGCGGCCACGTACTGCTTGCCCTGCCACAGCGGGATCACCGGGACGTCCCTGGCGACGATGTCCTGGATCGCCGTGAGGCTGTCGGAGGCGGACAGCCGGTCGGCCTGCCGGCGCGACTCGGGGATCAGCTCCTTGATGATCCGGGAGTTGGCGTAGGGCGAGTTGAGGAAGTTGTCCTCGTCGAGGAAGGGGGCGGTGAAGGCGTCGGCGTCCGGGTAGTCGGGGAACCAGCCCATGCCGTAGACGTCGTACTTGCCCTTCTGGGCGGCGGTCTTGAACTTGTTCCAGGTCTCGCTCTTGATGTCGGTCTCGAACAGACCGCTGTCGTTGAGCTGCTTGCTCAGCTGCTCGAACTCCGTCTTGGCGGCGGGGCCGTAGTGGTCGTGCGTGTAGTGCAGGGTCAGCTTCACCGGGGTGGTGACGCCGGCCTCCTGCAGCAGCTCGCGGGCCTCGGCCACGTCCGGGTCGCCGTACTCGTTGAAGAACGCGTTGGAGTGACCCGTGATGCCGGCGGGGACCAGCGAGAACAGCGGCTCGGCCTGGGAGCCGTAGACGTTGCCGACCAGTTCGCTGCGGTTGATGATCTGGGCCATCGCCTGGCGGACGGCCCTGTCCTTCACGGTGGGGGCCTCGGTGTTGAACGCCAGGTACCGGATCTCCAGACCGGGCGACTCGACCAGCTCGATCTCGCCGTCGGTGGCGTTGCCGAACTCCTGGATCTGCTCCGGCGACATGGTGCGGGTCGCCATGTCGATGTCGCCCTTCTTCAGCGCCTCGCCCATGGCCTCGGCACTCTCGTAGGAGACCATCTCGACCTTGTCGTTCTTCACCTCCAGCGCGCCCTTGTAGGAGGGGTTCTTGGTGAAGGTGGCCCTGACCAGCGTGTCACCCTTGACCTCGCCCTCGAGGGTGTACGGGCCGGAGCCGTCGACCTCGAAGCCCTCGCGCAGCTTGCCCTTGTCGTAGTCGTCCGCGTTGACGATGCCCGCGACCGGGGTGGACAGCTTGTACGGGAAGGTGGCGTCGGCGCTCTTGAGGTGGAAGATCACCTCGCGGTCGCCCTGCGTCTCGACGGTGTCGACGGTGGACAGCAGCGCGAACACACCACTGTCGCCCTCGAGGGAGATGGCGCGCTCGATGGAGAACTTCACGTCCTCCGCGGTGATCGCGTCGCCGTTGGAGAACTTCAGGCCGTCACGCAGGGTGCAGCTGTAGCGCTCGTTGCCGGCGTCGGTGAATCCGCACGACTCGGCGGCCTCGGGCACCGGCTCGCCGTCGCCCCGGGGCTGGACCATCAGGGTCTGCACGGTCTGCCGCAGGATGTTCCAGGTACCGACGTCGTAGGCCCAGGCCGGGTCGAGGGGCGCGGGGCCGTCCTCCTTGGATGCGGTGAACCGGTCCGTGGTGCCCACGACGATCGCATCGCCGTCTCCGCTCCCGCCCTCGGTGTCGCCGCAGGCGGCGAGCACCGGCGCGAGCAGGCCCATCGCGGCCGCCAGCACCAAAGTCTTGCGGTTCATGCTCGAGTTTCTCCAGGACTGTCGACTCCGTGTATCCGGCACGCAGGGGTGGTTGCCGCGGATCACGGGGATGGGGGCGAGGTTCTCGCAATGACATTAGTCCGCGCCCGCAGGGGGGTTCGCAGTCACCGGAGCCGAGGGCTCATCACACAGTGAGACCGGGTGTGAACACACCGGTAAAGGTGACCGGGGAATGATTGGTGCAGCTTCCGATGAATCGGGACACAAGGACGTACCGATGACCTAGGAAATGGTGCGGGAGGCAGCGGAGGACATCGTTGTCGACCCCCTCGCATGTGGTGAACCTCACACGCGAAAGCGGGTTCGGCACTGCCGGAATTCGGCCGTCGACGAGCGGACCGAATTCTTTCGGACGCGCGCGACCGGGCTCCCGGAACCGAGAGGGCGGGAATTCCGGCGGTAACCCTGCTGCGCTGGGTGAACGCCTAGCGCATTTCCGTCATCACACCGTGCAGGAATGTCAGGTCCACGACTTCCAGTGAGGGGACGACCGTCCGCCGGGCGGCCGGCGGGATCGGGCCCACCGAGGGCACCGCGACGACCTGGCAGCCCGCGGCCTCGGCGGCGGTCACGCCGGTCACGGTGTCCTCGACGACGGCGCACCGCGCGGGATCCACGCCGAGCCCGGCGGCGGCCGCGAGATACGGGTCGGGGTGCGGTTTGGTGCGCGGGACCTCGTCGCCGGCGACCGACAGCGCGAAGTGCCGGTGGCCCAGCGTGGTCAGCACCCGGTCGATGATGCGCCGGTGGGAGGCGGAGACGAGCGCGGTGGGCATCTCGTGCTCGGCCAGCTCGGCGAGCAGCCGCGCGGCGCCCGGCATCAGCGGCAGGGCGTGGTCGATGCGCTCCTCGAAGCCGTCGTTGAGCAGCACCGTCAGCTCGGGGAGGCCGATGTCGGCGCCGGTGGCCTCGATGAGGAACCCCGCGCTGCGGGTCATGGGACCGCCGACCACGACATGGCGCCAGGACTCGTCGAGGGTGTGGCCGAGGGAGGCGAAGACCTCCTTCTCGACGTCCCACCAGAAGCCCTCGGTGTCGACCAGCGTGCCGTCCATGTCGAGGAGGACGGCCTGCAGGGCCGACCCCTCGGCCGTCCGGGTTCCGAGCGCGGGGACCGTACTGGTCATCCGCGTACCTCCTTCACAGGGACGATCAGGCCGGTTCCCACGGGGGGAACCGGCCTGCGGTGGACCGACCAGTGTACGTCGTGCGGGACGCGGACGCCCGGTGCTGCCGGTGGGGCCTCAGCGGGCGTTGAAGTACTTGGCCTCCGGGTGGTGGATGACGATGGCGTCCGTGGACTGCTCGGGATGCAGCTGGAACTCCTCGGAGAGCCGCACGCCGATGCGCTCCGGCTCGAGCAGGTCGGCGATCTTGGCGCGGTCCTCCAGGTCGGGGCAGGCGCCGTAACCGAGGGAGAAGCGGGCGCCCCGGTACTTCAGGGCGAACATGTCCTCCATCGCGGCCGGGTCCTCGCCCGCGAAGCCCAGCTCGGAGCGCACGCGCGCGTGCCAGTACTCGGCGAGGGCCTCCGCCAGCTGCACGGAGAGCCCGTGCAGCTCCAGGTAGTCGCGGTAGGCGTTGGCCTCGAACATCCGGGCGGTCTCTTCCCCGATCCTCGACCCGACGGTGACCACCTGGAGGCCGACCACGTCGGTCTCGCCGGACTCCTCCGGGCGGAAGAAGTCGGCCAGGCACAGCCGGCGGCCGCGGCGCTGGCGCGGGAAGGTGAAGCGGGTGCGCTCGTTGCCCCGCTCGTCCAGGATGATCAGGTCGTCGTCCTTGGAGACGCACGGGAAGTAGCCGTAGACCACGGCCGCCTCCAGCAGGTTTTCCGTCTGGAGCCGGTCGAGCAGTCCGCGCAGCCTGGGCCGGCCCTCGGTCTCGGCCAGCTCCTCGTAGGTCGGCCCGTCGCCGGTACGGGCCTGCTTCAGACCCCACTGCCCCTTGAAGAGGGCGCCCTCGTCGAGCCAGCTCGCGTACTCCTTGAGCTGGATGCCCTTGATCACGCGCGTGCCCCAGAAGGGCGGGGCGGGGACCGGGTTGTCGGTGGCGACGTCGGAGCGGACGTGCCCCTCCTCGGGCCGCTCCTCGATCTCCACGGCGGCCGCGCGGACCCGGCGCTGCCTCAGTTCCGGCAGCTGCGCGCCGGGCACTCCGCGCTTGATGCCGATGAGGGCGTCCATCAGGCGCAGGCCCTCGAAGGCGTCGCGGGCGTAGCGGACCTCGCCCTGGTAGATCTCGTGCAGGTCCTGCTCGACGTAGGCGCGGGTGAGGGCGGCGCCGCCGAGGATGACGGGGTAGTCGGCGGCCAGGCCGCGCTGGTTGAGCTCCTCCAGGTTCTCCTTCATGATCACCGTGGACTTCACCAGCAGCCCGGACATGCCGATGACGTCGGCCTTGTGCTCCTCTGCGGCGTCCAGGATCGCGGAGACCGGCTGCTTGATGCCGAGGTTGACGACGTTGTAGCCGTTGTTCGACAGGATGATGTCGACCAGGTTCTTGCCGATGTCGTGCACGTCGCCGCGCACGGTGGCCAGCACGATGGTGCCCTTGCCGGCCTCGTCGGTCTTCTCCATGTGCGGCTCGAGGTGCGCGACGGCGTTCTTCATCACCTCGGCGGACTGGAGCACGAACGGCAGCTGCATCTGGCCGGAGCCGAACAGCTCGCCGACCACCTTCATGCCGTCCAGGAGGGTGTCGTTGACGATGTCGAGCGCGGGCCGCTCCCGGAGGGCCTCGTCCAGGTCGGCCTCGAGCCCGTTGCGCTCGCCGTCGATGATGCGGCGCTTGAGGCGCTCCTCCAGGGGCAGCGCGGCCAGTTCCTCGGCCTTGCCCGCCTTGAGGGACTTGGCGGTGGCGCCCTCGAAGAGCTGCATGAGCTTCTGGAGCGGGTCGTAGCCCTCGGCGCGGCGGTCGTAGATGAGGTCCAGGGCCGTGCGGACCTCTTCCTCGCTGAAGCGGGCGATGGGCAGGATCTTCGACGCGTGGACGATCGCCGAGTCCAGTCCGGCCTTGACGCACTCGTCGAGGAAGACCGAGTTCAGCAGGATGCGGGCGGCCGGGTTGAGGCCGAAGGAGATGTTCGACAGGCCGAGGGTGGTCTGCACCCGCGGGTGGCGCTCCTTCAGCAGGCGGATGCCCTCGATGGTGGCCAGGCCGTCCTTGCGGGACTCCTCCTGGCCGGTGCAGATGGTGAAGGTCAGACAGTCGACGAGGATGTCCTCCTCACGGATGCCCCAGTTGCCGGTCAGGTCGTCGATCAGCCGCTCGGCGATCTCGACCTTCTTCTCGGCGGTGCGGGCCTGGCCCTCCTCGTCGATGGTGAGCGCGATCAGCGCGGCGCCGTGCTCCTGCGCCAGCCGGGTGACGCGGGCGAACCGGGAGTCGGGCCCGTCGCCGTCCTCGTAGTTCACCGAGTTGATCACCGCGCGGCCGCCGAGCTTCTCCAGCCCGGCCCGGATGACGTCGACCTCGGTGGAGTCGAGGACGATGGGCAGGGTGGAGGCGGTGGCGAAGCGTCCGGCCAGTTCCTCCATGTCGGCGACGCCGTCGCGGCCCACGTAGTCCACGCACAGGTCCAGCATGTGCGCGCCCTCGCGGATCTGCTCGCGGGCCATCTCCACGCAGTTGTCCCAGCGGCCCTCGAGCATCGCCTCGCGGAACTTCTTCGACCCGTTGGCGTTCGTCCGCTCGCCGATCGCCAGGTAGGAGGTGTCCTGGCGGAAGGGGACGCTCTGGTAGAGGGAGGCCGCGCCGGGCTCCGGGCGCGGGTCGCGCTCGGCCGGGGCGAGGTCGCGCACGCGCTCCACGAGCCGGCGCAGGTGCTCGGGCGTGGTGCCGCAGCAGCCGCCCACCAGGGACAGGCCGTAGTCGCGGACGAAGTTCTCCTGGGCGTCCGCCAGCTCTCCCGGGGACAGCGGGTACCGGGCGCCGTCCTTGGTGAGTTCCGGCAGGCCTGCGTTGGGCATGCAGGACAGCCGGACACGGGAGTGGCGGGCCAGGTGGCGCAGGTGTTCGCTCATCTCGGCCGGGCCGGTGGCGCAGTTCAGGCCGATCATGTCGATGCCCAGCGGTTCCAGCGCGGTGAGCGCGGCGCCGATCTCGGAACCGAGCAGCATGGTGCCGGTGGTCTCGACCGTGACCGACACGATCAGCGGGACCTCGAACCCGGCGCTCTCCATCGCGCGGCGGGCGGCGATCACGGAGGCCTTGGTCTGCAGCAGGTCCTGGGTCGTCTCCACCAGCAGCGCGTCCGCGCCGCCCGCGAGCAGGCCCTCGGCGTTGCGCTGGTAGGCGTCCCGGATGGCGGCGAAGGTGGTGTGGCCGAGGGTGGGCAGCTTGGTGCCGGGCCCCATCGAGCCGAGCACCCAGCGGGTGCGGCCGTCCCGCGCGGCGTACTCGTCGGCCGTCTCCCGGGCGATGCGGGCGCCCGCCTCGGACAGCTCGGCGACGCGCTCCGGGATGTCGTACTCGCCGAGGGCGGTGAGGTTGGCGCCGAAGGTGTTGGTCTCGACGCAGTCGACCCCGGCGTCGAAGTACTCGGAGTGGACCGAACGGACGATGTCCGGGCGTGTCAGGTTCAGGATCTCGTTGCACCCCTCGAGGTTCTGGAAGTCCTCGAGGGTGGGGTCCTGGGCCTGGAGCATGGTGCCCATCGCTCCGTCGGCGACCACCACCCGGGTGGCGAGCGCCTCACGGAGGGCGGACACACGGGTCCGGCTGTCGGCGGAAGGGGTCTGCGGCAACGAGGCCATGAAAGGGGCTCCCTCTGGTGCGACGGCTGTCGGCTTTGCGGCTGCCGGGAATCCCCTCACGGAGCGTCCCCGGCTGGGCGCACCACGCCAGGGTATCCGGGACCGCTCCCCGATGTTCGGGGCGTCCACGAGACGGACGATGATGGCCGACAACCGACGTACGGAGCACGAGTGGCGGCACCGATCGCGCCCGGCCATTGGCAGGAGGTCGACATCGACCGGTAGTGTTCGACAATGCCGAACGGCGGCAGCGGCCCGTCGTGGGTGGACGGCCGAAGGGGACGGAGGCGGGACGGCGATGGCACGGAACATCCAGTCGCTCGAACGGGCGGCGGCGATGCTGCGGCTGCTCGCGGGCGGCGAGCGTCGGCTCGGCCTGTCGGACATCGCCTCCTCGCTGGGCCTCGCCAAGGGCACCGCGCACGGCATCCTGCGCACCCTCCAGCAGGAGGGGTTCGTCGAGCAGGACGACGCCTCCGGGCGCTACCAGCTGGGCGCCGAGCTGCTGCGCCTGGGCACCACCTACCTCGACGTGCACGAGCTGCGGGCGCGCGCCCTGGTGTGGACCGACGACCTGGCCCGCTCCAGCGGCGAGAGCGTCCACCTCGGCGTGCTGCACCAGCAGGGGGTGCTGATCGTGCACCACGTCTTCCGGCCGGACGACAGCCGGCAGGTGCTGGAGATAGGGGCCATGCAGCCGTTGCACTCCACGGCCCTGGGCAAGGTGCTGTCGGCCTACGACCCGGTGGCCCACAGCGAGGCCCTGGAGGCCGACCGCAAGGCCTTCACCGACCGCACGGTGTGCGACCCCGACGACTTCGAGCGCATCCTCGACCTCACCCGGGCGCGCGGCTACGCGGCGGACGTGGAGGAGACCTGGGAGGGCGTCGCCGCCATCGCCGCCCCCATCCACGACCGGCGGCGCATGCCGGTGGGCGCGGTGGGCATCACGGGGGCGGTGGAGCGGCTGCGCCGGGACGGCGAGCTGCGGCCCGAGCTGATCGCGGCGGTGCGGGACTGCGCCCGCGCGGTGTCGCGGGACCTGGGCGCCGGGCGGTTCTGAGCGGAACGCGGAGAAGACCGGGGCGCCGCACGGCGTCCCGGTCGCCGTCGCATCCCCGGACATACCGGGCGCGAGCCGACGGAACCGTCGCGAAGATCGGCAACCCGGGACGCTCCATAACGATCGCGTTTTCGACGACCAAACCCTTGACGCCCGCGGGGCACCGGGAAAGACTCCCGTCCATCGGTCGGCATTGTCGAACACCTACCGGCAATACGAGTTAGAGTGTGGCAACGCCAAGGGCCGGTATCGCTCTCACCCCTGAGGGCGCCGATCCCCGGTGGGACCCGGGGGCCGGCTTCCCTGGACGAAGGACAAAGGAGTCGCGGGTGTCCAGCTCCGACATCTTCATCGGCGAGACCATCGGTACCGCCATACTCATCCTGCTCGGCGGCGGCGTCTGCGCCGCCGTGACGCTGAAGGCCTCCAAGGCCCGCAACGCCGGCTGGCTCGCCATCGCCTTCGGGTGGGGCTTCGCCGTCATGACGGCGGTGTACATCGCCGGACCGCTCTCCGGCGCCCACCTCAACCCGGCCGTCACCGTGGCGCTCGCGATCAAGGACGGCGAGTGGAGCAACGTCCCGACCTACTTCGCCGGGGAGTTCCTCGGCGCGATGATCGGTGCGGCCCTGGTCTGGGTGGCCTATTACGGCCAGTTCCTGGCCCACCTCACCGACCGGGAGATCGTCGGCGGTCCGGGCGCGCAGGCCACCGCCGCCAAGGCGGTCGAGGCGCAGGAGAAGGGCGCGGGCCCGGTGCTCGGCGTCTTCTCCACCGGTCCGGAGATCCGGCACACGGTGCAGAACCTCGCCACGGAGATCATCGGCACCTTCGTGCTCCTGCTCGCCATCCTGACCCAGGGCCTGAACGACGCGGGCAACGGCCTGGGCGTGCTGGGCGGTCTGATCACGGCGCTCGTCGTCGTCTCCATCGGCCTGTCGCTGGGCGGTCCGACCGGGTACGCCATCAACCCGGCCCGCGACCTCGGTCCGCGCGTCGTGCACGCCCTGCTGCCGCTGCCCAACAAGGGCGGCTCCGACTGGTCCTACGCCTGGATCCCGGTGGTGGGTCCGCTGATCGGCGGGGCCCTCGCGGCCGGCCTCTACAACGTCGCCTTCGCGTAGGCCCCGCATCGCGTGACAGCGCTGTACGTACCGCCCCGTAACCAAGGAACCCCCAGGAGCACACCGTGACCGACGCCCACACCGCCGGCCCCTTCATCGCCGCCATCGACCAGGGCACCACCTCCTCCCGCTGCATCGTCTTCGACCGCGACGGGCGCATCGTCTCCGTCGACCAGAAGGAGCACGAGCAGATCTTCCCCAAGCCGGGCTGGGTCGAGCACGACGCCACCGAGATCTGGACCAACGTCCAGGAGGTCGTCACCGGGGCCGTCGAGAAGGCCGGCATCACCCGCGACGACATCAAGGCCATCGGCATCACCAACCAGCGCGAGACCACCGTGCTGTGGGACAGGCACACCGGTGAGCCGGTCCACAACGCCATCGTCTGGCAGGACACCCGCACCGACGCCCTCTGCCGCGAGCTCGGCCGTAACGTCGGCCAGGACCGCTTCCGCCGCGAGACCGGCCTTCCCCTCGCCTCCTACTTCGCCGGCCCCAAGGCCCGCTGGCTGCTCGACAACGTCGACGGCCTCAAGGAGCGCGCCGAGGCGGGCGACATCCTCTTCGGCACCATGGACACCTGGGTCATCTGGAACCTGACCGGCGGCACGGACGGCGGCCGCCACGTCACCGACGTCACCAACGCGTCCCGCACGATGCTGATGAACCTGCACACCATGCAGTGGGACGAGAGGATCGCCGAGTCCATCGGCGTTCCCGCCGCGATGCTGCCCGAGATCCGTTCCTCGGCCGAGGTCTACGGCGAGATCAGGGGCGGCCGGCTGGGCGAGCTGCTCGGCGGCATCCCGGTCGCCTCCGCGCTGGGCGACCAGCAGGCGGCCCTGTTCGGCCAGACCTGCTTCGCCGAGGGCGAGACCAAGTCGACGTACGGCACCGGCACCTTCATGGTGATGAACACCGGCGACAAGATCATCAACTCCTACAGCGGGCTGCTGACCACGGTCGGTTACCGGATCGGCGACCAGAAGCCGGTCTACGCCCTGGAGGGCTCGATCGCCGTCACCGGTTCGCTGGTGCAGTGGATGCGCGACCAGATGGGCCTGATCTCCACCGCCGCCGAGATCGAGACCCTCGCGCTCTCCGTCGAGGACAACGGCGGCGCCTACTTCGTGCCGGCCTTCTCCGGCCTGTTCGCCCCGTACTGGCGCTCCGACGCCCGCGGTGTGATCGCCGGCCTCACCCGGTACGTCACCAAGGCGCACCTCGCGCGCGCCGTCCTGGAGGCCACCGCCTGGCAGACGCGGGAGATCGCGGACGCCATGACGAAGGACTCCGGCGTGGAGCTCACCGCCCTCAAGGTCGACGGCGGCATGACCTCCAACAACCTGCTGATGCAGACGCTCTCGGACTTCCTGGACGCCCCCGTGGTGCGTCCGATGGTCGCCGAGACCACCTGCCTCGGCGCCGCCTACGCCGCCGGCCTGGCCGTCGGCTTCTGGAACAGCACCGACGACCTGCGCGCCAACTGGCGGCGGGCCGCCGAGTGGACCCCCCGCATGGACGCGGAGACCCGCGACCGTGAGTACAAGAGCTGGCTCAAGGCCGTCGAGCGGACCATGGGCTGGATCGCCGACGAAGACTGACGAGGAGCAAGAACCGCCATGACCACCCAGTCCACCCTGCAGTCCGTGCCTGCCCTGGGGACGCACCCGGCGTCCGGCTCGAACCCGAGCCGCGCCGAGACCCGGGAGCAGCTCTCCAAGGCGTCGTACGACCTTCTCGTGATCGGCGGCGGCATCCTGGGCATCTCCACCGCCTGGCACGCCGCGCAGTCCGGCCTCAGGGTGGCCCTGGTGGACGCCGGCGACTTCGCCGGCGCCACCTCCTCCGCCTCCTCCAAGCTGCTCCACGGCGGCCTGCGCTACCTGCAGACCGGCGCGGTGAAGCTGGTGGCGGAGAACCACTTCGAGCGCCGTGCGGTCTCCCGCCAGGTGGCCCCCCACCTGGCGAACCCGCTCACGTTCTACCTCCCCGTGTACAAGGGCGGGCCGCACGGCGCGGCGAAGCTCGGCGCCGGTGTCTTCGCGTACTCGGCGCTGTCCGCCTTCGGCGACGGCGTCGGGCACCTGCTCTCGCCGGCCAAGGCCGCGCAGGACGTGCCGGAGCTGCGCACCGACAACCTCAAGGCCGTGGCCGTGTACGGCGACGACCAGATGAACGACGCCCGCATGGCGCTGATGACGGTCCGCGCGGCGGCCGAGTCCGGCGCGGTCGTCCTCAACCACGCCGAGGTGACGGGCCTGCGCTTCACCCGGGGCCGGGTCACCGGCGCCGAGCTGCGCGACCGGCTCTCCGGCGACGAGTTCGGGGTGAACGCCCGGCTCGTGCTCAACGCCACCGGCCCGTGGGTCGACCACCTGCGCCGCATGGAGGACCCGGACGCCGCGCCGTCCATCCGCCTGTCGAAGGGCGCGCACCTGGTCCTGAAGCGGACCTCCCCGTGGAAGGCCGCGCTGGCCACGCCGATCGACAAGTACCGGATCACCTTCGCCCTCCCCTGGGAGGACATGCTGCTGCTCGGCACCACCGACGAGGAGTTCGAGGGCGACCCGGCGGACGTCGCGGTCACCGAGAAGGACACCGCGCAGATACTCGACGAGGCCGCGTTCTCCATCCGCGACCAGCAGCTCGACCGCGACCTGATCACGTACGCCTTCGCCGGTCTGCGGGTGCTGCCGGGCGGTCCCGGTGACACGGCCAAGGCCAAGCGGGAGACCGTCGTCACCGAGGGCCGGGGCGGGATGCTCTCCGTCGCGGGCGGCAAGTGGACCACCTTCCGCCACATCGGCCGCACGGTGATGCGCAAGCTGCAGGAGCTGCCCGGCCACCCGCTGGGCGACGACTTCGAGCCGGTGGCCTCGCTGCCGAAGAAGCTGCCGCTGCCGGGCGTGGCCAACCCCCGCGCGGTGGCCCACCGGCTGCTGGTCGACGGTCCGGCGCCCGGCCCGCGCATGGCGGCGGACACCGCCAGGCACCTGGCCACCCACTACGGCTCGCTGGCCTTCGACATCGCCCGGCTGGCCAACGAGGACCCGGCGCTCGCCCGGCGCGTCCACCCGGACGCCCCGGAGATCCGGGCGCAGGTCGTCTGGGCCCGGGACCACGAGTGGGCCGAGACCGCGGACGACGTGCTGCGCCGCCGCACCACCCTGACGATCCGGGGTCTGGCCACGGACGAGGTCCGCGCCGACGTGCAGGAGCTGCTCGACGGGAAGTGACGCGCTCCCCGGCTCCCCCGCACGGGAGCCGGGCACGGGCCGGGGGCGGGGGCCGCAACGCGGGGCCCCCCCCCCCCCCCGACAAAAATGGGGGGGTAACAAAGGGGGAGGGTGCCCAGGGGGGCGCGGGATGGG
>NZ_JBEORT010000100.1:0-12024 GCF_040302425.1 Streptomyces sp. NPDC126497 | reverse complement strand
CGGAGGTGCTGGCGGGGCCCGACGGTTTTTCAGGCGCCCCCGGCCCCCCCCGCCGGGGCGCGGGCCCGGGGCGGGGGGCGCCCCCCCACCGGCGCCCCCCCCCCCCGGCCCGTACATAATGGGCTGGATACATCGGAGGTCTGGTCCGCAGGGAGGCGCGGTATGGCAGTGACCGACGAGGCGATCGAGAAGATCAAGGAAATGATCGTCTCGGGCGCGCTGCGGCCCGGCGCCCGGCTGCCGAAGGAGAGCGAGCTCGCGGCCGGGCTGGGGCTGTCCCGCAACTCGCTGCGCGAGGCGGTGCGCGCCCTGTCGCTGATCCGCATCCTGGACGTACGGCAGGGCGACGGCACCTACGTCACGAGTCTCGACCCGCAACTCCTGCTGGAGGCGCTGAGCTTCGTGGTCGACTTCCACCGCGACGACACGGTGCTGGAGTTCCTCGCCGTCCGCCGCATCCTGGAGCCGGCCGCGACGGCCCTCGCGGCCACCCGGATCGGTGAGGAGCAACTGGACGAGCTGGCGGAGCAGTTGGACAGGCTCGGCGACGAGCCGTCGGTGGAGGACCTGGTCGCCGCCGACCTGGAGTTCCACCGGGGCATCGTGCGCGGCTCCGGCAACTCCGTGCTGTGCTCCCTGCTCGACGGTCTCTCCGGTCCCACCACCCGGGCCCGGATCTGGCGCGGGCTCACCCAGGAGGACGCGGTCGGCCGCACCCTGCGCGAGCACCGGGCCATCCTCGCCGCCCTGCGGGACCGGGACGCGGAGGCGGCGCGGTCCTGGTCGACGGTGCACATCGCGAGTGTGGAGCAGTGGCTGCGGTCCACGCTGTGAGTGGTGTTTCCGGAGGTGCGGCGGGGCAGTGATGGGGGCACTCCCCCCTGAGGGGGCTGCGGGCGCCCCCCGGGTACGCCGTAAGGTTGGGACGTACGCGAGAGCACGTCGGAAGGAGGCGCTGGGTGATCGAGCTCGAGGGGGTTCCCGAGCTGGTCGACCCGGTCATGGTGGCCGCGTTCGAGGGCTGGAACGATGCCGGTGACGCCGCCTCCGCCGCGGTCGCGCACCTGGACAGGGAGTGGAAGGGCGAGGTGTTCGCGGCGCTGGACGCCGAGGACTACTACGACTTTCAGGTGAACCGCCCCACGGTCTTCATGGACGGCGGGGTCCGCAAGGTCACCTGGCCGACGACGCGGCTGTCGGTGGTCCGGGTCGGCGGCGACAAGCCGCGCGACCTGGTGCTGGTGCGCGGCATCGAACCGTCCATGCGGTGGCGTTCGTTCTGCAACGAGATCCTCGGCTTCGCGCACGAACTCGGCGTGGAGCTGGTGGTGGTGCTGGGCGCGCTGCTCGGTGACACCCCGCACACCCGTCCGGTCCCGGTCAGCGGAACCACGTCCGACCCGGACCTGGCCCGCCGCATGGATCTGGAGGAGACCAAGTACGAGGGCCCCACGGGCATCGTCGGCATCCTCCAGGAGGCGTGCACGCACGCGGGCGTCCCCGCGGTGTCGCTGTGGGCGGCGGTCCCGCACTACGTGTCGCAGCCGCCCAACCCGAAGGCCACGCTGGCCCTCCTGAACCGTCTGGAGGACCTGATCGACGTGCGGATCCCGCTGGGCGAACTGCCCGAGGACGCACGCGCCTGGCAGGTGGGCGTGGACCAACTGGCCGCCGAGGACAGCGAGGTCGCCGAGTACGTCCAGACGCTGGAGGAGGCCCGGGACACCGCCGAGCTGCCGGAGGCGTCGGGCGAGGCGATCGCCCGCGAGTTCGAGCGCTATCTGCGGCGCCGTGACGGGGCGTCGGGTCCGTCCGGCGGGCACGCCACGGCCGACGGCTCGGACGGTACGTCGTACCGGCGGGAGGGCCCGGGCGGGCGCGCCCGCCCGCCGAAGCCGCCGAAGCCGGGGACGGACTCCGATCCGGGCCCGGAACCGGGCCCCGGCGGCGACGAGTCGTCGGAGGACTGAGCGCAGGGGCGCCCCGTTCACCACGGGGCGCCCCTGCGTCGTCGCGTCCGGCTACAGCGCCACGCCGAGCAGCGCGTCCACCGCGCGGGAGACGACACCGGGCGCACCGGTGTCCGTGCCGCCGCTCTCCTCCTGGAGGACGGTCCAGCGGTCGACGGCGGCCAGCGCGGCCGGGGCGTCCAGGTCGTTGGCCAGCGCCTCGCGGATCTCCTCGACCAGCGCCTCGGCGGGCGGCCCGTCGGGGCGGGAGACCGCGGCACGCCAGTGGCCGAGGCGGGTCACGGCGTCCTGGAGGACCTGGTCGGTCCACTCCCAGTCGGCGCGGTAGTGGTGGGCGAGCAGCGCCAGCCGGATCGCCGCCGGGTCCACCCCGTCGCGCCGCAGCCGGGACACGAAGACCAGGTTGCCCTTGGACTTGGACATCTTCTCGCCGTGCAGGGCGACCATGCCGGCGTGGACGTACGCCTTGGCCATGGGGAACGCGCCGGTCAGCGTCTGGGCGTGCGAGGCACCCATCTCGTGGTGCGGGAAGACCAGGTCGGATCCGCCGCCCTGGACGTCGAAGCCCATGCCGAGGTGGTCGAGGGCGATGGCCACGCACTCGATGTGCCAGCCGGGGCGGCCCCGGCCGAGCGAGCCGCCGTCCCAGCTCGGCTCGCCCTCGCGGGCGGCCATCCAGAGCATCGGGTCGACGGGGTTCTTCTTGCCCGGGCGGTCCGGGTCGCCGCCGCGTTCGGCGGACAGCAGCCGCATGGCGGCGGCGTCGAGGTTCGAGACCTGGCCGAAGTGCGGGTCGGACTCCACGGAGAAGTAGATGTCGCCGTCGATCTCGTACGTCGCGCCGAGCTCGCGCAGCCGTTCGACGAGGGGGACGATGCCGGGTATCGCCTCCACGGCGCCTATGTACTGCCGCGGGGGCAGCATCCGCAGGGCCGTCATGTCCTCGCGGAACAGCGCGGTCTCGCGCTCGGCGAGCGCGGTCCAGTCGACGCCGTCCCGCTCGGCCCGCTCCAGCAGCGGGTCGTCGACGTCGGTGACGTTCTGGACGTAGTGAACCTGCCGCTTGGTGTCGAGCCACACGCGCTGCACGAGGTCGAAGGCGTTGTAGGTCGCCGCGTGTCCGATGTGGGTGGCGTCGTAGGGGGTGATGCCGCAGACGTAGATGCGGGCGACGGGACCGGGGGCGGAGGTGACCAGGCCCCCGGTCGCGGTGTCGTGGATCCTCAGGTCGCGGCCCTGACCGGGCAGGACGGGGACCTCGGAAGCGGGCCAGGCATGCATGTCATGAGCCTAACCGGACCGCGGTTCGGAAAACGAACGGGAGCGGGCCGGATGACCGGGAAGGCGCTCTTGCGCAGCACCGCCCGGTGTGCTCACGGTCCCGTCAGACCGGGGGCCAGGGGATGGCCGGCCAGTCGCCGCCCGGCTGCGGGTGGACTCCGGTGGCGAGGAGGGTCCCGACGCGTGCGCGGGTCGCGTCGATCTCCGCGGGGGTGATGAGGGGGGTCAGGGCCGCGGTGAGACGACCGGTGTCGGTGAGGGCCGCCCTGAGGCCCTCGAGGACGTCCAGCGCCTCGGCGGTCAGGGGCTCCCCCGCCCAGCCCCACAGCAGGGTGCGGAGCTTGTCCTCGGCGTTGAAGGTGACCCCGTGGTCGATGCCGTACAGCCGGCCGTCCGCGGTGGGCAGCAGGTGGCCGCCCTTGCGGTCGGCGTTGTTGATCACCGCGTCGAGGACCGCGAGCCGGCGCAGCCGCTCGTCGTCGGCGTGCACGAGCAGCGCGGTGCGGCCTTCACCGACCTCGGCGAAGCCGATCGCCCTCCAGCCCGGCTCCGGCTCCTCGCCGTCGACCAGGGCGAGGAGTTCCGCGCCGGGCTCCGTCTCGATCCACAGCTGGCACATGCCCTCGCCGTAGGGGCCGTCGCGGAGCACGGTGGGCGGGACGAGACCCCAGCCGGTCGCCTCGGAGACCGCGTGGGCCGCGACCTCGCGCCCGGCGAGCGTGCCGTCGGGGAAGTCCCACAGGGGCCGCTCCCCGGCGACCGGCTTGTAGACGCACGCGGCCTGCCGGCCCTCGTGCGTCACGGTGCAGTACAGCGCCGCGTTCGACGCCTCACGGATGCGTCCGCGCACGGTCAGCTCGCCCTCGGCGAGCAGCACCGCGGCATCCGGGTCGGCGGCCGTCACGCTCCGCGGCGGTATCCGTTCTGGCGCGGACATACGTGTCCTTCCGGGTCGAGCGGGAGGCTGCACAGCGGGCACGGCGGCCGCCCGGCGTTGACGACGTCGAGGGCGCGCTTGGCGAAGGCCCGGGCCTGCGCACCGGTGAGCCGGACGCGGAGCATCGGGGGCCCGTTCTCCTCGTCCTGCAGCAGCCGCTCCTCCGCCTCGGCGAGGTCCTCCTCGGATTCGGCGTCCAGCTCGACGAGCGCCTGCGCCTCGACGATCATGCGCTGCTCCTCGCCGTCCCAGGCGAGCGCCATGGTGCCGACGCGGAACTCCTCCTCCACGGGGGTGTCCAGCGGGGCGCTGTCGGCGATCTCGGCCGGCGCCATCGCGGGGACCGAGGCGCTGCCGCCGCTGCGGCGCACGACCTCGTCGAGGAGTTCGTCCATCCGCTCGGCGAGCGCCGCGACCTGCGTCTTCTCCAGAGCCACGCTGGTCACCCGGGAGCCGGCGGAGGCCTGGAGGAAGAACGTACGGCGTCCTGGCAGTCCGACCGTACCGGCCACGAAACGTTCCGGTGGGTCGTAGAGGAACACCTGACGGGACACGTCCTGTCTCCATTGAGAGTCGTGGTGGGCGTTGGGGAACGGGCGGCCGGCCGAAACGGGGACGCACTGCTGCGACCGCTTCACCCTACTGCGCCCGACGATCACGGTGCGCCCGCGCCGCCCCCGACCGTGGCGTCGTCGGCCGGCGGCTCCTCGCGCGGCACCAGGGACGCGAAGTCGCCGGTGTCGCCGAGGCGGACGAGAAAGGGGCGCAGCCGGGTGTAACGGATCGCGGTGATGGAACACGGTTCAACGGAAATCCGCTGGAAGAGGTCGAGATGAAGTCCGAGCGCGTCCGCGACGAGGGACTTGATGATGTCGCCGTGCGAGCACATGAGGTACACGGCGTCGGCGCCGTGGTCCCGCTCCACGCGCGCGTTCCACTCGCGCACCGCCTCGGCGGCGCGCGTCTGCATCGCGCGCATGGACTCCCCGCCGGGGAAGGCCGCCGCCGACGGGTGCGCCTGCACCACCTCCATCAGGGGCTCGTCCTTGAGCTCGGCGAGTTTGCGGCCCGACCAGTCGCCGTAGTGGCACTCGCCGATGCGGTCGTCGGTGTGCGGGGCGAGGCCGGGGCGGGCGTCCAGCAGCGGCCGGATCGTCTCCCGGCAGCGCTGGAGCGGGCTGGTGACGATCTCGGCCAGCGGCAGCCCGGCCAGCCGTCCGGGCAGTGCGGCGGCCTGGGCGGCGCCGCGGTCGTCGAGGGCGACACCGGGCGTCCACCCGGCGAGCAGTCCCTCGGTGTTGGCGGTGGAGCGTCCGTGCCGGACCAGGAGCAATGTGGGCATGCGGCCCAGGGTAGGGGCATGCCTGCGGGGTGTGTCCGCCTCAGGAGGGGAGAAAGCGTTTCGTGATCGTCGACTGTGCCATCTACCGGGAGGGGAGACGGTCGGAGGGGCCCCACGACTTCTCCGACGCGCTGGACGAGGCCCGGTCGGCGGGGGGTTTCGTCTGGATCGGGCTGCACGAGCCGACGGCGGACGAGTTCGACCTGGTCACGCAGGAGTTCGGTCTGCACCCGCTGGCGGTGGAGGACGCCCTCAAGGCCCACCAGCGGCCCAAGCTGGAGGTGTACGACGACTCGCTCTTCGTGGTCCTGAAACCGGTCGTGTACGAGCCGCGGAGCGACACCGTCTCCTCCGGCGAGGTCATGCTCTTCCTCGGGGACGCGTTCGTGGTGACCGTCCGGCACGGGGAGGGGACTCCGCTCGGGGCCGTGCGGAAGCGGCTGGAGCGGGAGCCGGAGCTGCTGGGCGAGGGGCCCACGTCGGTGCTGTACGCGATCGCCGACGCCGTCGTCGACCACTACCTGGACGTGGCGACCGAGCTGCAGACCGACCTGGAGGAGCTGGAGGCGGAGGTCTTCACCCCCGACGGCGGGGGCTCGCGGCACACCGCGTCCAGGATCTACAACTTCAAGCGGCAGATCCTGGAGTTCCGCCGGGCGACCGGGCCGCTGGCGATGCCGATGACACGGCTGGCCGGGGTGGGCACGTACGGGGCGGGGGTCCCGTTCGTGGCGGACAGCGCGCGGCCCTTCTTCCGTGACGTGCACGACCACCTCACCCGGGTGAACGAGTCCGTGGAGGGGCTGGACCGGCTGGTCTCGGACATCCTCTCGGCGCATCTGGCGCAGATGAGCGTGCGGCAGAACGACGACATGCGGAAGATCTCCGCGTGGGCGGCCATGGCCGCGATCCCCACGATGCTCGCGGGGGTCTACGGGATGAACTTCGAGCACATGCCGGAGTTGCGGTGGAAGTGGTCCTATCCGGTGGTGATCGTGGTGATGGCGGCGCTGGAGGTGCTGTTGTACCGGACGTTCAAGCGGCGGGGGTGGATGTGAGGGGGCCGTCCGCGGTCACGCGAACTCCGGTTCCGGGTGCGCCGGGCCGCCGAGCGCGTCGCGGCGGTCGGGCGTCCTGAGCGAGACCATGCGGCGCCAGCCGCCCAGGCGCTCGTACGCGTACGCCGCGCGGATGCCCGCCGCGAGGACCGCCGCCTTGGGCGCGGACCAGCCGAGGATGCGGCCCATGCGGGCCATCACCGCCAGGCTGACGTCCCGGTGGACACGGATCTCGGCGAGCGCGCACGTGCGCAGGGTGCGCTGGATGGCGCGGCCGTGCCCGGCGTGCGCGAGGCGCAGCAGCTCCTCGTGGCAGTAGGCGAGGTGGTTGTCCTCGTCGTCGGAGATCATCCTGACCGCGCGGCCGAGGTCGGGGTGGTCGGCGAAGTGCTTGCGGAGCAGGGCCATCTGCTCGGAGGCCCGCTGTTCGGTGACCCTGCTGTGGGCGAGGTAGGTGACGATGTCCCGGACGGTGAGCGGCTCGTCGCGCTTCAGCCGGGCGTGGGCCAGGCCGATGCCGTGGTTCTCCAGGAGCATGGTGTAGTCGGTCTCCGGGGGGACCGGGACGGGTTCCAGGCCGCGCTTCCTCAACAGGGCGGCGAAGATGCGGCCGTGCTTGTCCTCGTCGGCGCCGTGCCTGGTGATCCTGGGGGCGAGCGCGCGCTGGGTCTCGGGGACCAGCGCGGCGATACGGGCGTTCTCCCAGCCGCCCTGCGACTCGCCGCTCGCGGCGATGGAGCAGAACAGGGCGAAGGACTCGTCGTTGTCGACGATCTCCTGGAACAGGCTCCTGGCCGAAAGCATGGTGGGCCACCTCTCCGCGGCTTTCCGCTCTCCGCGGGGTCTCCGCTCTCCGCGGCTCCGCGAAGAACGAGTCAAGTGCGCGGAGCGGGGGGCGGCAACAGGTGGGGCGGGCGACTCCGCCGGAAGGGGTACGGGCAGGGGCCCGGGAGCACGGCCGGGCGGGGCGTCGTCGTGGGCGCGACGGCCGTGGCGGGGCGGGCGCCCGGGCCCCGCCACGGCCGTGCGGCTACGCGAGACCCGCGCGTTCCAGGGCCTCGGTGCCGGCGCGGAGGGAGGCGAGGCGCTCGTCGAGGGTGAAGCCGGCCGGGGCCAGGGTGAGGGTGGTGACCCCGGCGGCGGCGTAGGCCTTCATCCGGTCGGCGATGCGGTCGACCGAACCGAGGAGGGTGGTCCTGTCGATCAGGTCGTGCGGGACGGCCGCGGCCGCGCCCTGCTTGTCTCCGGCGAGGTACTTGTCCTGGATCTCGGCCGCCTCGCGTTCGTAGCCCATGCGCCGGGCGAGCTGGTTGTAGAAGTTCTGCTTGCGGCTGCCCATGCCGCCGACGTACAGCGCGGTGTACGGGCGGAAGGTGTCGGCGAGGGTGGTGACGTCCTTGTCGTCGCCGACGGCGAGGGGGACGGTGGGGCAGATGTCGAAGCCGTCGAGGGTCTTGCCGGCCTTCTCGCGGCCGGCCCGGAGGTGCTTGACGGCGGTGTCCTCGAGGTGGTCGGCGGAGGGGAAGATCAGCAGGGCGCCGTCGGCGATCTCACCGGTCTGTTCGAGGTTCTTCGGGCCGATGGCGGCGATGTAGAGGGGGATGTGCTCGCGCTGGGGGTGCACGGTGAGCTTGATGGGCTTGCCGGGGCCGCCGGGGAGCGGGAGGGTCCAGTGCTCGCCCTCGTAGGAGAGGCGTTCGCGGGTCATGGCCTTGCGGACGATCTCGACGTACTCGCGGGTGCGGGCGAGGGGCTTGTCGAACGCGACGCCGTACCAGCCCTCGGAGACCTGGGGGCCGGAGACGCCGAGGCCGAGGCGGAAGCGGCCCCGGGAGAGGGAGTCCAGGGTGGCCGCCGTCATCGCCGTCATCGCGGGCTGGCGGGCGGGGATCTGGAAGATGGCCGAGCCGACGTCGATGCGGTGGGTCTGGGCGGCGACCCAGGTGAGGACGGTGGCGGCGTCGGAGCCGTAGGCCTCCGCGGCCCAGCAGACGGCGTAGCCGAGGCGGTCCGCCTCCTGGGCCACGGCGAGGTTGTCCGCGTCCATTCCGGCACCCCAGTAGCCGAGGTTGATCCCTAGCTGCATGGCGGCTTTCCCCTTACCGATGAGTAACGTCGTTTGTGCGGAGACCTTATACCTCCGGCGGTCCCGCGGGACGCCCGCGGCGCGACCGCCGGTCCGGCGGGGGCCGGGGCGGCCGCTCCCTCGGGGGACCCGTTGTCCACAGGCTCCCCACGCCCGAGGCTCCGGCCAGTAATCTCGGCGTTCATGGAGCAGAGGCATCTCGGCCGTACCGGCCTGCGCGTGTCCCGGATCGGACTCGGGACTCTGACCTGGGGTCGGGACACCGACGAGCACGACGCCGCGGACCTCCTGAAGACCTTCTGGGAAGCCGGCGGCACCCTCGTCGACACCGCCGACGTGTACGGCGACGGAGAGGCCGAGTACCTGCTCGGCAAGCTGATGGACGGGCTCGTGCCGCGCCGGGACCTCGTCATCTCCACGAAGGCCGGGAGCGTTCCCGACCCGGACCGCCGGTCCGACGGATCGCGCGGACACCTGCTCTCCGCCCTGGACGCCTCCCTCGCCCGCCTCGGCACCGACTACGTCGACGTGTGGCACGTCCACGCCTACGACCCCGCCACCCCGCTGGACGAGACGCTCGCCGCCCTCGACATCGCCGTCGGCAGCGGGCGCGTGCGCTACGCCGGTGTCTCCAACTTCTGCGGCTGGCAGCTGGCCAAGGCGGCGACCTGGCAGCTCGCCGCGCCGGGGGCGCGGACCCGGCTGGCGAGCACCCAGATGGAGTACTCGCTGCTCCAGCGGGGCGTGGAGCGCGAGGTCCTTCCCGCCGCCCTCGACCTGGGGATCGGCCTGCTGCCGTCCTCACCGCTCGGCCGGGGCGTGCTCACCGGCAAGTACCGCAACGACGCCGCGCCGGTGGACTCCCGGGGCGCCTCGGAGCACCTCGCCCCGTTCGTCGCGCCGTATCTCGACGACGCGGCGAGCCGGATCGTGGACGCCGTGACCACGGCGGCGGACGGGCTCGCCGTGACCGCGTTGCAGGTGGCGCTCGCCTGGGTCCGTGACCGGCCCGGTGTGGCCGCCCCCATCGTCGGCGCGCGCACCGCGCGGCAGCTCACGGCGGCGTTGTCGGTGGAGGCCCTTAGTCTTCCTGACGAGATCTGCCGGGCGCTCGACGACGTGTCGGCGCCGGTGCACCGCTATCCCGATCACGACTGGAGCACGCTGTGAGCACGGAGCCGTCCGAGACCGCGGAGGACGCCGAGGAGCCGGGGACGCCTGCCGAGGGCGCGCAGGCCTCCGAGGCCGCGCAGGTCTCCGAGGCCGAGGCCGAGCTGGCCGCGCAGCGCGTGGAGCGGGAGCGGATCGAGCGGCGGAAGGCGGAGCGGCGGGGCCCGATCGAGGCGGGCGGCAAGCTGAGCGGCACGGCCGCCGACCTGCTGGCCGCCGTACGGGCCGTGGAGAGCGGTGAGAAGCCGCCCGCCGCGGTGGTCGCGGAGACCGGGCCCGCGCCGCGGCGGGCGGCCGCTCCCGAGCCCGTGCGACGGGCGCCTGCGGCGGCCCCGGGCCCGGTGGTCCCGGCCGCCGGTGCCGTCGAGGCCGTGCGGGAGGTACTGGTCCAGGGGGGCGCGCCGGAGGGGCTCGCCGTGCGGGCCGCCGACGTGTTCGGGGAGGGGGGCGCCGATCTGCTGCGCGCCGATCCCTGGCAGTTGCTGCGGGTCGCCGGGGTGCGGCCCGAGCAGGCGGACGGGTTCGCCCGGACACTGCTCGGCGCCGGGACCGGACCGGACGACGAGCGGCGGGGCCGGGCGGTCGCCGTGTGGCTGCTGGAGCAGGCCGCGCTCGCCGGGCACACCGCGCTGGACATGGCCGCGCTGGTCGCCGCGCTGGGACGGCAGGGCGTGCCGGAGCCCGAGGAGGTGGTGGAGAACGCCGCCTCGGAGGGGGACGTGCTCCTGTTCCAGGACGCCGTCGGCGACGCCGGTGCCGTGGAGGAGGACCAGGAGCGGCCGGTTCGGGTGCTGGTGGGACTGGAGCGGTACGCGCTGGCCGAGGAGAGCCTGGCCGACGGGCTGGCCCGGCTGGCCGACTCCGTGACCGGGCGGGACGGCACGGACGAGGGGTGGGAGCGCGCGGCCGCCTCGGCGGAGGGCTCCGCGGGCGAGCTGATCCGGGCGGTCGCCGGGCACGGACTGGTGCTGCACACCGGCGGGGAGGCCTCGCTGGCCGAGCCGGCGGCCCTGGTGGACGCCGCTCGGGGGCTGGGACTGCGGGTCTGGGCCGCCGCCCACGGCCCGGTGGGCCGGGACCGGTTCGCGGGCCTCGTCGGAGGGGCCGGTGTCGCCACCGTCGCGGGGCTGCTGTCCGGCGCCGAGGGACCGGGGCGGGACGCCGACGGGGCGCTGGAGGTGGATCTGCTGGTGGTGCTCGACGCCCCGCAGCTGGATGTCGAGACCGCCGCGCTGGTGACGGAGTCGCTGCCGGACGGGGCACGGCTGGTGCTGACCGGTGATCCGGGGGTGTTGTGGTCGGCGGGGCCCGGGCGGGTGTTCGCGGATCTGCTGGCGGCGCGGGTCTGCCCGCAGATCGCCTCGCGGCGACCGGATCCCGGGCCGCTGGGCGAGCTGGTCTCGGGCATCGGGGTCGGCGAGCTGAACCAGGTGGCGGCGCCCGGCAAGGAGGTCGTGATCGTGCCGGTGCGGGACGCGGGAGAGGCCGTGCACCGGACCGTGCAGCTGGTGGTGGACTCGGTGCCGCGCGCCATCGGGGTACCGGCCGAGGAGACCCAGGTGATCACCCCCGGGCACGGGGGCGCGGCCGGTACGCGGGTGCTGAACGCGGCGCTGAAGGAGCGGCTGAATCCGGGGCCGGGCCGCTTCGGCGGGTTCGACCCCGGCGACCGGGTCGTCCACTCCCCCGCTCCGGGACGTACGCTGCCGGGCCGCGTGGTGAAGGCCGACGCCGAGGGGCTGCACCTGGAGTGCGGGGGCGAGCGGGTCGTCGTGCCGAGGGAGCGGGTGGAGTCGTCCGTGCGGCACGGGTGGGCGCTGACCGCGCACCAGGCGGTGGGCTGCCGGTGGCCCGCGGTGGTCGTGGTGCTGCCCGGCGACGCCGCGCAGGCGCTGAGCCGGCCCTGGGTGTACACGGCGTTCAGCCGGGCCGACCGGCACCTGTCCGTGGTGCACGGCGTGGAGCAGGCGCTGCCGCGTGCCGTGGCCGAGGTGGCGGCGAAGCCCCGGACCACCCGGCTGCCGGTGCTGCTGGCCCCGCAGGTCCCGCAGGTCCCGGTGGCGGAGGGCTGAACCGGCCCCGTGGGCGGGGGGGGGGCCCCCGGGGGCGCCGCCCCCCCCGGGCCCCCGGCGCCCCCCGCCCGCACCGCCCGCCCCCCCAACACCGGCCGGCCAAGCCCA
>NZ_JBEORT010000099.1:0-26453 GCF_040302425.1 Streptomyces sp. NPDC126497 | reverse complement strand
GCGACCTGGCCGGGATCGACGACCTCCGGCAGTTCGGTCACCGTCTGAGCCCGGTCGGTCCGCGCCATCGTCGACGTCACTGTTCGCCCTCCCTGTGTGGGGCCGACGCTCCTACCGGTCAGCCGACGAACGGCCGTATACCCCGTCCCCGGGCCCGCATGCCGGCCCGGGGACGAAGGTGTCCGGGCGCACGCGGGCGCCCCGGCCGGCGCGGGCCGCCGGGCCACCTGCCGCCCGGTGGCGGCGGACGTACGGACCCGGCCGGGGAGGTGGCCCCGCACCACGAACGCCCGGAGAAGGCCGGCGTCGTCGAGCCTCGCCGCGCAGCGGGCCGGCGGACGGGAACACCCCGTGAGCCGAGGACACTGAAACCACTGAATCGTTCCGTCGGGCGTCAGTACCCCGGACGTGACGGGGCGCACGTGGTCACGCCTCTGCTCGTGCCCGCGTCCGGCCGCTCCGTCAGGTCAGTACCCGTGAGGAGGCCGGTCGGGGTCGAACTGCTGGACCCTCTTGGCGAGATCGGAACCGTCGACGGCGACGCCGTACCGGCTGCGGTCCCGCCGTGGCGCGGACCTCAGGGCCAGACGCCGGCGAAGTCGATCCGTTGTGCCCATTCGGGGTGGTCTATCAGCGGATTCCGGTTGCCCTGGAGCTCCGCGACGGCCCGGTTGCGGTGCAACTCGTACTCGGTGACCGGCTCGTTCTCGTGCCACCGCAGCAGGACCGGCAGTCGCTCCTCGGGGAACTCGCGCGCCGCGTCGCCGACCTGGCCCGGATAACGGAGCAGGAAGTACAGGGTGGCACGGGCGACCGCGCCCTTGCCCTCCTGTGGTTCGAACCCCGTCTCCTCGCGCATCCCGCAGGCGTCCCGGACCGCTTCGTCGAAGCCGGGGAAGTCGTGGTACGGGAAGTTGCCGCGGAAACTGTTGCAGCCCACCTCGCACGCGAACAGGTGGTGCAGGTCGCCCCGCATCGGCTCCTTCCTGGCGAACCACGACTGCGGCACCACGTGCTCGCAGTTGAACGGCATGGACGCCTCCAGGGCGTCGAACTCCGCCTCGAATTCGGCCGGCCCCGCCGTGCTCTCCTGCAGCAGGAACTCCCGCACGCGGGACAACCGGGCCTGCGCCACGGCCGCGTCGGCCCGTATGAGTTCCTCGGCGGAGAAACTCCTGCCCGAGTAGATGCTGCGCAGCCGGCCGTCCCGGTGCAGGTCGACCCACGGATAGACCATCCTCATCGGTTTGTACCTGGGCCGGGGCTCGTGGGTCTCCGTCAGCAGCGTGGTCAGTGCGCGGCGCAGCGCGTCACCGTCGCCGGGGCCGACGTCCGCGTAGTACGCGTCGCGTGCGGCGATGTCCGCGGTCCGGTCGTAGTACGGGCGTTCCTGTGCGAGCCGGTGATTGATCAGGGCCGCCTCGACGTCCTTCTCGACCGCTGACACGATGCCGGGCCGCCCGGCCGGGAGCGGCTGCGACGCGGTTCCCGGCGTCGGCGCGGGCGCGGCCGGCGGGGCGAGGAGGGTGGCCGACGAGGACGGGGGCGGGTCGAGGGCGAGGGTGATCCGCAGGGGGACGGTGAGCCGGCTCGTGCCGTCGGCCGTGTGCGCCTGCTCGTGCGCCGGCACCGGTGAGCCGTCGGTCTCCGGCCGGGTGGACGCGCCGTCGGGGAAGGGGACCGCGGGAGCGGCCTCCGTGGGAGGGGGAGTGACGAGCCCCGTGGTGAACACCTCGTCCCGCAGCCGGGCCGCCTCACCGGACAGCGGCACCTCGTGCAGGGCCCGCAGTACGCGGCTGATCCGCACCCCCTCGTTGGCCCGCCAGGCCAGTTGCTGCTCACCCGTCTCCGGCCGCCACACCGTGCCGTCGACGCTCAGCGGCCGGCCCTCGGCGTCGGTCTTCGGGACGGCCGAGTGGTGCAGCGCGACGACTTCCCACTGGTCGTTGAAGACCGCGGAACCCGACGAGCCCTCACGGGTGTCGGACTCGTAGTGCAGGAACCTCTCCAGCACGTCGACGACCTGGTTCTCGCGCAGCGCGATCTGCTTGGGCTCCCCCCGGGGATGCTGGATGATGTTGACGAACTCCCCGATGACGACCTTCCCCGGCGACTCGCTGAGGGTCAGCCGGCCGAACGACGACAGCGCCTCGCCCCGGGCCCCGCGCGGGGCCACCGCGACGAGGCTGTAGTCCAGTGCCCGGTCGGTGACGAAGAACCGCAGCGGTTCCAGCTGGAAGACCGCCGGCACGAGCGGGCTTCCGTCGACGCCGTCCTGGAAGGCGAACGCGACCTTGCTGCGGCTCGCCTCCTCCGTGCCGGGCAGCACGTGGTTGTTGGTGAGCAGCAGGGAGGGGGACACCATGAAGCCGGTGCCGTGTCCTCCGCCCGGTCCGCTGACGGTGATCCGGCCGACCGAACGGGAGACCTGGACGCCTTCCTCCAGGAAGGCGACGGGGGTGAGGTTGTTGCGCCCGATGAGGCGTTCCAGTCCCAGCACTTCGCTGGTGAAGGCCTCCGGGGGCAACCGCAGGGTGCTGCCCGCGCTGCTGGCGGGTTCCGTCGGTGTCCGCTCGATCGCCCGGGCCATGGCCCAGTCGGCGCCGAGACGTGCCAGCCGCTTCTCGACCCGCTCGGGGGCGTCCGCGTACAGCGGACCACGGGTCTCGAGAACGGACCGGTTCTCCTCCCGCCGTTCGGTGCGGTTCGCGTAACGTGCCGCGGCCATCGTCAGTTGCGACAGATAGTCCGACTCCCGTTCGGAAGTGAGTTCCGCCGTGGCCATGATCCGCCTCCTGGCCTGATCCGATTGTGGCGGTGGTGTCGGGACACGGTCCCTCCGGGGCAGGCGGGCGGCGCCCTGAAGGAAGAGGGGGAGTCGTCGGCTCTGCCGGGAACGCGCGCGGATGACCTGCTGCGTTCCGCTCTTCGCAAAGGTCCTCCTCCTACCGATGTTTGCAGATGGAGGATGTATGTGCAAAGGAACGGGTGATCGCGCTCCGACGGCGGTTCACGGCTGCGGACGGCGGGGCGGCCCGTGCAGGACGGGGCTCCCGGGTGATCGGCCGGGGGTCCGACGTCTCGGCCGGTCCGGGAGCCGGACCGTGATCGGCTACCGCTCCTGAACGCGGGCGAGCAGCCGCACGGGGGCGTTGCTGGAGAGGGAGTCCACCTCGTCGACGTCGTCCAGCGGCTCCCCCGGGGTGATCGTGAACCGTTCGAACAGCGCGCGCAGGGCGACGCGGGCCTCGAGGCGGGCCAGGGGAGCGCCCAGGCAGTGGTGCGGGCCGTGCCCGAAGGCGCGGTGGCGGCGGGCGCCGGCCCGGTCCGCGACGAACGCGTGCGGGTGCGGGAAGGCTTCGTCGTCACGCCCGATCGCGGCGGTGTGGATCATGACGGGCTCGCCCTCCCGGACGGTGACTCCCGCGACCGTCACGTCACGTGCCGCGTAGAGGAACATCGTGGTGGCGGCGGGGGCGTCGTAGCGCAGGGACTCCTCCACCACTCCCGGCCAGGGGTCCTCACCGCGGCCAGGGGCCAGGAGGAGGCTGAGCTGGCCGGGGTCCTGCAACAGGCGCCGGATCGCGTTGGTGATCAGGTTCTGCGTCGTCTCGTGACCGGCGATCAGCATCAGGAAGAGAGTGCCCGTCAGCTCGTCCTCGCTGAGCCGGCCACGGTCGAACTCGCGGATCAGGGCGGTGGTGAGGTCGGCGCCGGGCAGTGCGCGTTTGGAGGCGATCAGGCGGGCCATGGCGCCGAGGACGCCGGCCTGGGCTCCGAGGCGCTCGCCGGGCGGTGCCGTACTGCTGAGCAGCAGGCGGGTGTCGGCCGCCAGTTGCCGGCGCATGTCGTCATCGTCGACCCCGAACAGTTCACAGATCACGCGCACCGGCAGCTGGAACGCGAAGGTGGCCCGCAGGTCGACCCGTTCGCCGGGGGGAGTGGCGGCGAGGGTGTCGAGGAGTTCGCCGGTGATGTCCTCGACGCGCCCACGCAGGGCCTCGACCCGGTGGGCGGTGAAGGCACGCTGCATCGGCTGACGCAGGCGCGCGTGGTCCTCGCCGTCCTGGGTGAGCATGGTCTCGGCGGTGAGGATGGGCAGCAGCGGCCAGTCCTTCGGCACCAGGCCGTCCCGGTACGCCCGCCAGTACGCGGGCGACTTGCGCATGTCCGGGTGGGTGAGGAGCCGGTCGGCCTCGGAGCGCCGGGTCACGGCCCACGCCACCACCGGATCAGGGAGTTCCACCGGGACGATCGGTCCGAGCGCCCGGAGGGCGTGCCCTTCGCCGGGGAAGTCGTGCCCGCGGGGGTCGATCCGGTAGAGGGGGCGGGCGAGCTCGAGTTCGTGGGGGGCGGGGACGCGGCCGGGGGCCGGGGCCTCGACGAGTTCCATGCGGGATCTCCGGAGATGGGCGGTTCTTGGACCCGGCGCGCGCCGGGTTTTGTCTCGGTGAAGGCGACGGGGAGGGGGCGGTGCCCGCACGGTGAAGCGGGGGTCCGGGACAGGGGGTGCCGGGGGAGGCCAGGGCCGCCCGAGGGCAGCGTGTCCGCAGCCGGTGCGGGGCACCGCTTCTCCCCGCGTCCCGACGGGGCGGGGGCGCGGACGACCCCGTCGAACGGCTCCGCCGCGAACGCCTCCCCGTCTTCCCGGACCGAGACCGTCTCCTCGGGTGTCACACCACTCCCAACGACACCCGCGGGCCGACGACACGCCCCTCACGGCTGACGGCGGTCGGGCCCCCAGGACCCGTACCCGGCGCTGCCGGGGCCCGGCCGCCCGCTCACGGCGCCGGGGAAGGGGCCCGAGGGGCGCACGGACGCTCACGGTCGGCAGGGGCCCCCGCGCCGTCGGTCGTGAGCATCGGCACGCACCCGCCACGGGTGCCGGATCCCGCCGGTGCAGCGCGGACCGTCAACCCGGTTGGAGTACCGGACCGCGGCCTGCCGTGCGGCGGACCGGGCTGTCTCGGCATGCTCGTCCCGAGACGGAACCGCACACACCCGCCCGCGGACGGAGGCGTCCATGAGAACACCCCTGCGCCTGATCACGGCCACCGCGCTGTGCGCCGGCACCCTGTCGGCCACGGCGCCGGTCACGGCCGCCGTCGATACGGCGGAACCCTCGCGGTACGTCGCGCTCGGCGACTCCTACGCGGCCGCACCGCTGGTGCCGCCGGCCGACCCGGCCGCCCCCGCGTGCCTGCGCTCCCTGGCCGACTACCCGCACATCGCGGCCAGGGCCCTCGGCGCGGCACTCAGCGACGTCAGCTGCTCCGCCGCCACCGTCGACCACCTGAGCACCTCCCAGCACCCGGGGACCGCGCCCCAGTACGACGCCCTCACCCCCGACACCGACGTCGTCAGCGTCACCATCGGGGCCAACGACAACGGCCTCTTCGCCGAAGCGCTGAACTGCGTCAACATCCTGCCCCCGCCCCACGGCGCCAGTTGCGCGGAGGAGAACACCGCCGGCGGCACCGACAGGCTCGGGGACCGCATCGACGCCTGGGCGCCGGTCTTCGCCACCGTCCTGGACGAGATCGCCCGACGGGCGCCGTCCGCCGAGGTCTTCGTCGTCGGTTACGGCAACTACATCCGTCCCGGTGGCTGCCACCCCGCCCAGCCCTTCTGGAAACAGGACGCCGACCACCTCCAGGGCACCGTCAACCATCTCAACGCCGTACTGAGGCAGGCGGCCGAGGAGCACGGCGCCGTCTTCGTCGACACCTACACGCCGGGGATCGGACACGACATCTGCGCCGCCCCCGCGGACCGCTACATCGAGGGCCCGGTGCCCACCCGTGCGGCCATGCCCCTGCACCCCAACGCCACAGGGGCCCGGGCCGCCGGCGAATCCCTCGCCGCGGCGGCCCGGGCGACGTCGACGAGGTGAGGAGAACCGCCCGCCGGCGCACCGGGCGGGCGGCCGCAGCGCGACGCGACGGGGAGGGGCGCGGCGGGTCCGGGCCGTGCCGCAGGGCGTGAGCGTGTGCTTACGGGTTATCCGAGGCGTAGGACGGGACGGCAGCTCGCGCGGGGAAACGCCGACCGCCCGACGGCCGGAGGCCGCGGGCCTTCGCGGGGCCGCCGCCGCGTTCTCGCGTCCGGCGGCCGGACGCGAGGAGAACTCCGGGCGGGACCACAGGGGACGAGGAAAGGGGTGGGCGTGATGACTGCGGTGGCGCGACAGGGCGGCGGGGGAGGCTCGAGCGGCCTGTACGACGTACTGGAGCTGATTCTCGACCGGGGGCTGGTGATCGACGCGTTCGTGCGCGTCTCCCTGGTCGGCATCGAGATACTCAAGATCGACATCCGGATCGTGGTGGCCAGCGTCGACACCTACCTGCGCTTCGCCGAGGCGTGCAACCGCCTCGATCTGGAGGCGGGACCGCGCAAGCCGGCCGGGCTGACCGAGCTTCCGGAACGGATCAACGAGTCGGGGGCCCGAGGCGCGGCCAAGGGGGTCCTGTCCGGCGCCGCGCAGACGATCTCCGACGCTTTCCAGCAGGCCCGCGGCGAGGCGCGGCGGAAATAGGCCGGCGCACACGGGAAGCGACCACGCGGCCGGCGGCCGGCGTGAGTCCCCGGGTTCCCGCCGGCCCACGGCCTGCCGCCGGAGCACCGGCCGGGGCAGCCTGCCTCACCCCGGCCCCGGAAGGCGGCCCCGCCCGTGGTGTCCGCAGGCGTCCCGCTCCGGGGTCCTCGCGGGTTCTCCGGGGGAGCGGACGTCGGCCAGGGTGGTGGCCAGGGCCTGCCAGATGTGGGCCGCCAGGTCGAGGTTCCGGGACTCCGAGGCCTGCTGCCCGAGGCGTCGCAGAGCGGCGATGCCCTCGTCGACGCGGCCCGCCAGGATCATCAGCCGGCCGTCGAGGGCCGACAGCCGCGCCCGGTCACGGTAGGAGAGGCGCAGGTCCTCCTCGGTGAGCAGGGCCTGGCTGAGGGCCCGGGCTTCGTCCAGCCGGCCCTGATGGAAAGCGAGATGGGCCTGGAGCGCCCGAAGCTCCTGGAGCTGCGGGGGAGTGCCGATCAGGCTGAGGACGGGGGCGGCCTCGTCCAGCCAGCGCTCGGCGGCGGCCACCCGGGGCGGTGACATCTGCAGCGCGACGGCGGTGGCGGCGGCCCGCAGCCGGATCCACAGGACCGGGTCGTCCCTGCCCTCCAGCAGACCCAGGGCCGTGTCCAGCCTGGCCCGGGCCGTCGCGTCGTCGCCCTGACGGCTGCTGACCACGGCGGCCGTCCACAACGCTTCGGCCGCCTGGACGGCCGTGGCCCGGGGCAGCAGGTCCCGCTCCAGCTCGGCGACGTGCCGGCCGGCCGTCTCCAGGCTGCCGAGTTCCGTCTCGATGCTGATCAGCACCAGCAGGGCGGCCAGCGTGTCGGACACGCACAGCTCCGCGGCACGGGCGACGGACAGCGCCTCCACGGCGGCCGGTTCGGCCGTGCGCATGTCGCCCAGGGCACGTGTGCAGCGGGCGTACTGGACGCGCGACCGGGCCCGGAGCTCCGGCGCCTCCAACAGATCGCTCAGGCTGATGAGTTCCAGCAGCCGCGTGCGCTCCAGCTCGTAGTCGCCGTCGCGGTCGGCGGCGCGGCTCAGCAGCCACAGGCCCTGCCAGCGGGCGGCGGGGTCCTCGCCCGCGTCCTCCTCGACCGCGCGGCTGAGGGCCGCCGTGTCGTCCGTGCCGGGCGGCGCCGAGGCCACGGCGGCCAGCACCCCGGTCAGGGACCTGCCGTCCGACGGGCCGGTCAGGACGGACGTGTCGACGCCGAGCCGGTGGGCGAGGTAGGACACGGCGCGTTCGGTGGGACGCCGTTCACCGGACTCCAGGCGTGACAGGTATCCCGTCGACATGCCGTCGCCGACGAGGTCGGCCTGGCTCAGGCCCCGTGCCAGCCGGAGCCTCCTCAACCGGCGGCCGAAAAACGGCTGTTCGAGCATCTCCCCCTCTGGTTCCGTGGTGCGGTCGGCAGGGTGTCCGGTTCCCGCCTGCCCGGTCGGGCACGCGGGTTGCCACCACTTTATGAAGCGTGGCAAAGGGCGACAAGCCGCCAAGTGCAGGTCAACCGGCCATTTCCGGGACGGTGCCCGGCTCTGTGGCGCGTGTCCGGATCGGGCTTCACGCCGCCCGGAAAGGGCCCGGTCACAAGGGATGTGACAGGTTGTCGAGTTCACCTGGCAAACCCTTGCCGAACGGGTTTCCGACCCTTAATCTCAAAGGCGCCCCCTTGATGCGATCCCGTCTTCATCATGTGGAGGTCTTCGTGCTGCGTAGTTTTCGACCGGTCCCCCCGCGGCGGCCGGGGGATGCGGCCCGCCGGGCCGGCCGACGGCTTCCCGTCGGCATCGGGGACCGAGGCCGAATGGCCATGACAACGTTATCCGCGTCAGTCGGATGCCGGCCGCCCCGGCGCCGCTCGCCCTGCCCACCCTGACCGACCCGGGAGTCCGGCGCCCGCCGCCGGCCGGCCCGGGAGGACGCGGACACCCGGCCCGGCCCCCGACGAGGTGGCGCGCCGCCACCGGACGCTCGTCGGCACCCCGGCACGGCGCACCGGTCCGCTCCGCGTCCACCCACCCTTCCCACCCCCCACGTGCAGGAAGAAGGACGGTACGTCCGTGGCGACCACGAGTTTCCCCGACGCCTCGCCCCGCAAGAAGAAGAGAGCCGCCGCTCCGGCCGCCCCCACCCGCCGCGACCCGGCCGGAAGCGGCGCGCCGGGCGGTTTTGCCCCGGCCGGTGTCTGCACGGCCCACGCGTCCCCCGGGAGCCTGGTCGTCACGGCCGCGGAACCCGAATTCGCCCGGCAATTCGGCATGAGCGCCGACGAGATATGCGGGTACGGCCTTCTCGGCCTTCTCCGTTCACCCGTTCCCGCGCGGCTGCGGGAACAGTTCGCCGCGCTTTCCTCCGGACGTCTTCGGCGATTCGAGGAAAGAGTGACGGGCCGGGACGGCACCGGCCGGAGTTTCCCGGCGGCCGTCACCGGAGTCGCTGTCAGGAAGGCCTCGGGCGAGACCGTCGGCATCGTCGTCCTCCTGCGCCGGTCCGAGGACGCGGTTCCCGGCGGACCCGTGCTCAGCGCCCTCGACGCGCAGGTCCTGGAAGGCGTGGCGAGCGGCGAGTCCACGGTGCAGCTGGCCTCCCGTCTCTATCTGAGCCGTCAGGGGATCGAATACCGCGTCGGGCAGATGCTGCGGCGTTTCGACGCGCCCAACCGTCCCGCCCTGGTGGCGCGGGCGCACGCGCTCGGGATGTTCACCGCGGGCCAGTGGCCCCCACGTGTCCTCCCGGAACGCGTGCGGTAGTGCGGAACGGGGCCCCGCCGGGTCCCGGGTGGCGGCCGTGGCGGTGACGCACCGCCACGGCCGTTCTCGCACGGGCCCGGTCCCGGGGGCGCCGGCCTCACGCCGCCGAGGGCTGCCACGCCTCCTGGAACCGACGGCGGGCACGGAAGAGACGGGAGCGGACGGTGCCCACGGGCAGGGCGAGCGCCTCGGCCATCTCCTCCTCGTTGAGCCCGTAGGCGCGCAGGGTGAGGACCTGCCGGTGCGCCTGGGACAGCCGCTCCAGCACGTCGCTGATGTACACCGCGTCCAGCGGGTCCGCCTCCTGCTGCGACTCCACCTGCGAACAGCAGCGCTCCTCGCCGTAGCGTTTGGCGGTGCGGAGGGCCTCGCGGACCGTCACCGAGCGCACCCAGCCGTAGAACGCCGCCGGTTCGCGCAGGGAACCCAGGCCGCGGTAGACGGCGAGCAGCGCCTCCTGCGTGGCGTCGGCGCCGTCGTCGTGGGTGATGGACCGGCAGATACGCGCGACGTACGGCGTGATGCCGGTGAGCAGGTGGTTCATCGCGTGCTCGTCGCCCGCCTGGGCTCGGGGGAGCAGCGTCAGGGGAGAGGGGAGTTCGCTGACGGTGGTCATGTCGGGCAGGGGTTCCTCACGGCAGCCGGGCGGGCGGGGGTCGGGAAGGGCGAGGGAGCCGTGCTCAGCCCGTGGCGGCACGGGCGTGCACGGGTTCCGCCGCGGTCGCGAAGCGGAGGAGCCCGGCGCGCACGTCGTCGCGGAACGCCCGCATGAAGGACGGGCTGTAACAGGCGGTGGAGTGCGGGAACTCGATGGAGAGCCGGCCCTCGAAGGAGACGACGCACGCCATGACGGGGCTGCGTCCCGCCTGCGGGAAGTACTGCTCGCGGGCCGGCACCAGACGCACGTCGACCGCCCGCAGTCCGTCCGGCAGCCGCGGGCCGGGGACGACGCCCATGTTGGTGGCGATCACCGTGGCCAGTTGCAGAGCGGGGTTGCGGGGGATCTCCGGCGTGATGCGCATCTCGTGGAAGTGGTCGCCGCGGGAGAGGAAGTCGCCCAGACGGGCGTGCACGGCACGCGCCAGCTCCAGCGGCTCGGAGGCCCCGGACACCTCCAGGGTCTGCAGGTGGGTGGTGACCGCGGGCACCGGGGCGGAGGCGGGCAGCGGAGGGGAGAGCCGGGAGCGCAGGTCGACGGGGGAGAGGCAGCCGAGGGTGCGGGACCCGTCGCCGTCCAGCCGTCGCCGGGCCGTGACCAGCAGCGTCGCGGCGATCAGGGCGTGCACGGAGGTGCCCGAACCGCGCGCCGCCCGGCGCAGCCGCGAGGTGAGGTCCGGATCCAGGGTCAGCCTGCGGACCTCGATGTGCCCCGACGGCCCGGCCCCGGGGTCGGCGGCGGACGGGCGCCGCACGTCGTAGGGCACCAGCTCGACCGGGTGCCGACGTGTCTCCTCGAGGCGGCCGTCGAGGTACTTCGCCGTGTCGGCGTCGTCGGCCGGAGGCAGCAGCCGGCTGACGGGCTCGGGCCAGCGCGGGAGGCCGGGACCGGCGGCCCCGGCGGTGGACTCCCCGTCGACCAGCGCCCGGTAGCGGTCCCACAGCGCGTTGTGCAGCGCGATGCTGCTGTGGCCGTCGGTGACGGTGTGGTCCACCACCAGCACGAACAGGTGACTCTCGCCGTCCGGCGCGCTGACCAGGACGGCGCGGCTCAGCGGGCCGCCGACCGGGAGGGGCCTGTTCAGCTCCGCCGCGTAGGCGTCCTCCTCGTCGCCGGTCCGGGTGGCCAGCCGGGGCCGCTCGGCCTCACCGAGGACGCGCAGTACGTGGCCCGCGCCGTCCTGTTCGATGCGGGACCGCAGCGACGGGTTCTCCTCCGTCATGGCGTCGAACGCGGCCGACAGCGCCGCGACGTCCAGGGGTCCGCGCAAGGAGCAGGACAGCACGGCCCTGCTCCTCTGGCCCACGTAGAGCGTCTCGACCGGACACAGCGCACGATGCATGCCGTCAGCCTTCTTTCCGCCGTTCGTTCCGGGTTTCCACGGCCCGGGTTCGGTCCGCCGCCGCGGCTTTCCGCGGGGGTCTCGGGGGCCTTTCGAGAGTGCACGGCGGAACACCGCCGAATCCAGCCGAAAGCCCGGAGCGAAGGGAATTCGCGTGATTTCCCTAAAGCTCGCACGGTGACGCGCACTCCCCGGCCCCGCGTTCTCCAGGGAAATCCCTGAACCGGCGTCCCGGGGGCCCGTTTCCCCTTGACCCGGCCGGTTCCGGTGCACCACCGTGCTGTGCCGTGAAACCGGGGCGGGTGACGTGATTCCCCCGCCCTCGGCGTGCGACATCCTTTCCGTCCCGTGGGCCGGCCCGGCGCGTACCCGCACGCGAGGGCGGCACGGAGCGGTGGCCGCACCCGTCCGATCCGGCCGGGCCTTCGCCGGCCGGGACATTACGGCTTGCCACGTGAGGGTTGTGCTATGTCACTCCAGGAGGACGAACGTCGACCGCTGTCCGGGGCCCAGGAGGGCCTCTGGTACGCCGGGCGGCTCGCACCGGACAGCGCCGCGTACAACACCGCGGAGGCGGTGGAGATCCACGGACCCCTCGACACCGTCCTGTTCGAGACCGCGCTGCGGCGCACCGTCGGCGAGGCCGACACCTTCGCCCTGCGTTTCGCCGACACCGACGACGGCCCCCGCTGCCACCTCGCCCCGGACGCGGACGACTGGACCCTGCACCGGGTCGACGTCAGCGGCGCCGAGGATCCCGGAGCCGCCGCGTGGGCCCACGTCCGCGCCGACCTCGCGGCCCCCGTGGACCTCGAGAAGGGCCCGCTGTTCGCGCACACCCTGCTGACCCTGGCCCCCGACCGCTTCCTCTGGCTGCTGAGGGCCCATCACCTCCTCCTCGACGGCTACGGCTACAAGCTCCTCGGCCGGCGGCTGGCCGAGACGTACAACGCGCTGGCCGAGGGGCGGGAGCCGGAACCCTGCGACTTCGCGCCGGTGAGCCGGCTCCAGGAGGAGGAGGCGGCCTACCGGGCTTCGGAGCGCTACGCCCGCGACCGCGACCACTGGGCGCGGCGCCTGGCCGGCCTGCCGGAGCCCGCCCGGCTCACCTCCCGCACGGCCGCCCCCACCGCGCCCTTCCTGCGCCGTACCGCCGAGCTGACGCCCGCCGAGGCCGGTGCCCTCGACGCCGCCGCGAGCCGCCTCGGCGTCCGGCGCACGGATCTGCTGGCCGCCGCCACCGCCGCCTACCTGCACCGGATGACCGGAGCCGAGGACCTGGTGCTGGGCCTGGCCACGATGAGCCGGCTCGGCGGCGCCGCCCTGCGCACCCCCGGCACCGCCTCCGACGTCCTCCCGCTGCGCGTGGCCGCCGCCCCCGGCACGCCCGTCGTGGAGCTGGCGCGGACCGCCGCCGACGAACTGAAGGCCCTGCGCCGCCACCAGCGCTACCGGGGCGAGCTCCTCCGCCGCGACCTGGGCCTGCTGGGCACCGGACGCCGACTGTACGGGCCGGTGCTCAACATCGTCCCGTTCGACGAGTCCCCGGTCTTCGGCGGGCACCCCACCACCTGGCACCACCTGTCCGGCGGAGCCGTCGAGGACCTCCAGATCTCGGTGCGCCCCGGCGCCCGCCCCGGCGGCCTGTGGCTGGCCCTCGACGCCAACCCCGCCCTGTACGAGGAGGACGAACTCGCCCTGCACCGCGACCGGTTCCTCACCGTGCTGCGCCGGCTGGCCGAAGCGGAGCCGACGACACCGCTGGGCGACCTGGACGTCCTGCTGCCGGGCGAGCACCCGCGCGACGCCGCCGTGCGCACGTATCCGGTCGAGCGGACCCTCACGGAGCTGTTCGAGGAGCGGGTGGCGGCCGGGCCCGGGCGGATCGCCGTCACCTGTGGGGACGAACGGCTCACATACGCCGCGCTCAACGCCGAGGCCAACCGCCTGGCCCGGCTGCTGACCGGACACGGCGCCGGCCCGGGCCGGGTGGTGGCGCTGGCCCTGGAGCGCGGCGTGCGGCTGCTGCCCGCCCTGCTGGCCGTCCTCAAGACCGGCGCCGCCTACCTGCCCCTGGACCCCGGCCACCCGGCCGAGCGGCTGCGGCTGGTCGTCGAGGACGCGGCCCCCGTCGCCCTCGTCACCGAGCGCGCCCACGCCCACCTCGCCCGAGGCGCCGTCCCCGCCGTCCTGCTGGACGACCCCGAGGTCGCGGCGGACCTCGCCCGCCGCTCCGGCGCCGACCTGGGCGACGCCGACCGGCACGGGCCGGTCGGCCCGTCCGACACCGCGTACATCATCCACACCTCCGGCTCCACCGGCCGCCCCAAGGGCGTACCCGTCCCGCACGCGGCCGTCGTGCGGCTCTTCGCCGCCGCGGCCGAACACATCGACTTCCGCGCCGACGACGTGTGGACGCTGTTCCACTCCTACGCCTTCGACTTCTCCGTCTGGGAGATCTGGGGCGCCCTGCTGCACGGCGGCCGGGTCGTCGTCGTGCCGTACGCCGTCAGCCGCTCGCCGGGGGAGTTCCTGGAGCTGGTGCACCGCGAGGGCGTGACGGTCCTCAGCCAGACGCCGTCCGCGTTCGAGCAGCTGATCGACGCCGACCTGGAACGGGCCGGGGACAGCGGGGCGCTGCGCCACGTCGTCCTCGGCGGCGAGGCCCTGCGCCCGGCGCGGCTGCGCCCCTGGGCCGACCGGCACGGCCTGGACCGCCCGGCGCTGGTGAACATGTACGGCATCACCGAGACCACCGTGCACGTCACCCACCACCGCCTCACCCGCGCCGACCTGGACGACCCGCGCCGCGGCAGCGTCATCGGCACCCCGCTCGCCGACCTCCGCGTCCACCTGCTGGACGCCGCGGGACGCCCGGTGCCGCCCGGCGCGACCGGCGAGATGTACGTCTCCGGCGCCGGCGTCGCCGCCGGATACCTGAACCGGCCCGAACTGACCGCCGAGCGCTTCCTCGACGACCCCTACGGCCCGCCCGGCGCCCGTATGTACCGCTCGGGCGACCTGGCCCGGCGCCGCCCCGACGGCACGCTCGACTACCTCGGCCGCGCCGACGCGCAGGTGCAGCTGCGCGGCTTCCGCGTCGAACCCGGCGAGATCGAGGCCGTCCTCGCCGCCCACCCGGGTGTCGCACGCGCCGCCGTCGTGCCCCGCCGCGCCGACAACGGCGCCCTGCACCTCGTCGCCTACACCGTCCCCGCGGGCGACGGGGCCGTCGACCCCGCCGAACTGCGCGCCCACGCGGCCGCGCACCTGCCCGGGCACATGGTCCCGGCCGTCTGCGTCCCGGTGGACCGGCTGCCGCTGACCGCGAACGGCAAGCTCGACGTCCGGGCCCTGCCCGCCCCCGACTTCACCGCCGCCGCGTCCGGCACCCGCCCGGGGACGCCGCAACAGGCCCTGGTGTGCGGGCTGTTCGAGGACGTGCTGAAGCTGCCGCGGGACACGGTGGGCACCGACGCGAACTTCTTCGACCTCGGCGGCGACTCCCTGCTCGCCACCCGCCTGCTGGCCCGCCTGCGGCACGAGACCGGCACCGAGGTCCCCGTCACCGCCCTGTTCGGTGCGCCGACCCCGGCCGCCCTCGCCCGGCGGCTCGCCGTGCGGGCGGACGACGTCCCGCCCCGGCCGGCCCTCGCCCGCGCCGTGCGCCCGCAGCGGGTGCCGTTGTCCTTCGCCCAGGAACGCATGTGGTTCCTGAACCGGCTCGACGGCGGAGCGGCCACCTACAACATCCCGCTCCTCGTCCCGGTCGGCGCCGACCTCGACACCGAGGCGCTGCGGTCGGCCCTCGGCGACCTGGCCGACCGCCACGAGAGCCTGCGGACGGTGATCGCCGAGCAGGACGGAGTCCCCCACCAGCGCGTCCTGCCGCCGGGGGAGCTGCGTCCGGTGCTGCGGCGCGTCGACTGCCCCGCCGCGGAGACCGCCGCCCACGTCACCGCCGCGCTGCGGCACCGCTTCGACCTCACCGCCGAAAGCCCCCTCGCGGCCTGGCTGCTGGGCACCGGCGCCGAGCGGACGCTGCTGTTCGTCCTGCACCACAGCGCGGCCGACGGCTGGTCGCTCGGCCCCTTCGCCGACGACCTGAGCACCGCCTACGCGGCCCGCCGGGCCGGCCGGGCGCCCGCGTGGCCCCCGCTGCCGGTGCAGTACGCGGACTACGCGCTGTGGCAGCGCGCCCTGCTGGCCCCCGGACCGGACGGCCCGGGCCGGCTGGAGCGGCTCACCGCCCACTGGCGCACCGCGCTGGACGGCCTGCCCGAGGAGTGCAGCCTGCCCGGCGACCGGCCGCGTCCCACCGCACCGCGCGGCGGCGGCGCGCACGTCGAGACCACCGTCGACGCCGCCCTGCACCACGCCCTGCTGCGCCTCGCCGACCGCGAGGGCGTCAGCCTGTTCATGGTGCTGCACGCCGCCGTCAGCGCCCTGCTCACCCGCTGCGGCGCCGGCGAGGACATCGTCCTCGGCACCCCCGTCGCGGGCCGCACCGAACCCGCGCTGGACCCCCTGATCGGCCTGATCACCAACACCCTGGTGCTGCGCGCCGACACCTCGGGCGACCCCGCCTTCCGGGACCTCCTCGCCCGGCTGCGCACCGCCGACCTGGCCGCCCTCGACCACCAGGACCTGCCCTTCGACCGGCTGGTGGACGAACTCAACCCGCCCCGCACACCCGGCCGGCACCCCCTGTTCCAGGTGATGCTGGCCCTGCAGAACAACGCACCCGCCGTCCTCGAACTGGACTCCGTCCGAGCCGAGTTGCGGCCCACCGCCACCGGCACCGCCAAGTTCGACCTCTTCGTGGACGTCCTGGAACGCCACACCCCCGAGGGCACCCCCGACGGCCTGACCCTGCACGTCGAGTACGCCACCGACCTCTACGACGCCGGCACCGCCGGGGCGTTCACCCAGGCCCTGCACGACGTGCTGCGCGCGGTGGGCGCCGATCCCGGGGTCCGCGTCGGGGAGCTGCACGGGCTCCCCGGGCGCGCACCCGTCCCGGCCGCGGCCGACCCCGCGGAACTGGAGGACGCGGCCCTCGCCGTGCCCGGCATCCGCGACGCCCGTGCCCTGCCCGGTGCCGACGGCGCCCCGCCGCGCCTGTACGTGGTGCCGGGGCGGGCGGACGCCGCCGAACGCGTCGAGGACGCCCTGGACCGCGCGGGCCACGGCACCGTCCGCGTCACGGCGGTCAACGCGCTGCCCCGCGCGCAGGACGGCACCGTCGACGCCGCGGCGCTGCGCGCCCTGCCCGCCGTCGACCGCGCCGCGGCCGGCACCTGGCGGGAGCGCCTGACCGCCCTCCCCGGCGTCACCGCCGCCGAGGTGGCGGTGGAGCACGCCCCCGAGGAACTGGACCGCCGCCACACCGGCCTGCCCGACCGCGGCACGGGCCCCGCCCCCGCCCCCGCCCGCGCCGGCCGGACGTCCGCCGTCCCGGCGCTCAGCGAGGGCCCCGCCCTGACCGAGCCGTCCGTGCCGAGCTGGGCCGAGGCCCTGCGGCGCGCCGCCGAACGGGGCCGGGGCGACATCGTCCACGTCCACGCCGACGGCAGCGAACACCGGCGCAGCTACGCCTCCCTGATCCCCGAGGCCTCCCGCGTCCTGGCCGGCCTGCGCCGGGCGGGCCTGCGCCCGGGCGACCGGGTCATCCTCCAGTGCGACGCCACCGAGGACTTCCTCGCCGTGCTGTGGGGCTGCGTCCTCGGCGGCTTCGTCGCCGTCCCGCTGACCGTCCCCGCCTCCTACGACACGCCCTCGGCGGCGCTGACCAAGCTGGAGGGCATCTGGCGGATGCTCGGCCGGCCCTGGATCGTGTGCTCCGCCGACCGCGAGGACGGGCTGCGCGCCCTCGCCGCCCGGCAGGACTGGCCCGGGCCGCGGCTCACCACGGCCGACGCGCTGCGCGAGGCGCCCGAGGACCGCGACTGGCACCCCGCAGGGCCGGACGACCTCCTGCTGATGCTCATGACCTCCGGCAGCACCGGCCTGCCCAAGGCGGTGCGGCTCACCCACCGCAACGTGCTGACCCGCTCCGCCGCCACCGAGCAGACGAACGGGCTCGGCGCGGACGACGTCTCCCTGAACTGGATCCCGCTCGACCACGTCACCGGCGTGGTGATGTTCCACCTGCGGGACGTGTACCTGGGCTGCCGCCAGATCCACGCCCCCACCTCCTGGATCCTGCAGGACCCGCTGCGCTGGATGGACCTCGCCGACCGGCACCGGGTCACCGTCACCTGGGCGCCCAACTTCGCCTTCGGGCTCCTCGCCGAGCAGTCCCACCGCTTCGCCGGCCGCACCTGGGACCTGTCGCCGATGCGGCTGGTGATGAACGCCGGCGAGGTCGTCGTCGCCTCGGCCGCCCGCAGGTTCCTGCACGCGCTGAAGCCGTTCGGCCTGCCGCAGCACGTGATGCACCCCGGATGGGGCATGTCCGAGACCTGCTCCGTGGTCACCGACGCCGTCCTGCCCGGCGAACCCGACGCGGCCGAGGGCACGTTCGTCAGCTGCGGCCGGCCCTACCCCGGCTTCGCCATGCGGATCGTCGACGACACCGGCACGGTCCTCGCCGAGGGGGACGCCGGCCGGCTCCAGGTCCGCGGCACCTCCGTGACCGGCGGCTACCACGACAACCCGGCGGCCAACGCGGAGGCGTTCACCGACGACGGCTGGTTCGACACCGGCGACCTGGCGTTCCTGCGCGGCGGCGAGCTGTACATCACCGGCCGCGCCAAGGACGTCATCATCGTCAACGGCGTCAACCACTACAGCCACGAGATCGAGGCCTGCGTCGAGGAACTGCCGTGCGTGGAGCGGAGTTTCACCGCGGCGGTCGCGGTCCGCACCGACCCGGCGTCGCCCACCGACGAACTGGCCCTGTTCTTCCACCTCACCCCCGAAGCCGCCGCCGACACGGCCGGTGCCCTCCGCGAGATCACCGGCAAGGTCACCCGGGAGATCGGCGTCAGCCCGGCCTTCCTGATCCCGGTCGCGCGCGAGACCGTCCCCAAGACCGAGATCGGCAAGATCCAGCGCACCAAGCTGCGCAAGGGCTTCGAGGCGGGCGACTTCGACGACGAGGTCCGCCGGACCCAGGTGCTGCTGGGCACCGCCGCGACCGTCCCCGACTGGTTCCTGCGACCGGTGTGGCAGCGGACGGAACACCCCGGTGCCCGTACGACAGCGCCCGGACGGCACACCCTCGTCCTGGCGGGCGGCGACCCCCGGGTCGGGAAGCTCGCGGAACGACTCGCCGACGCGCTGCGGTCCGCCGGCGGCCTGTGCACGGTGGTCGGTGAGGGAACGTCGTACGCCCGGCTCGACGCCGCGCACTACAGGGTGCGGCCCGCCGAGCGATCCGACTACGCCACGCTGCTGGAGCGGCTGGAGCACGACCAGCGACCGGTCGACGCCGTCCTCCACATCGAAGGGCTGCGCGGCACGGGAGATCCGGGGACGGCGCCGGACGACACGACCGGTGCGGAGCGATTGCTCGCGTTCGCCCGCGCCCTCACCACCCGGCCCGGACGGCGGCGCCCCGTCGACCTCGTCCACGTGACGGCGGGTGCCCAGGCCGTGTGCCCCGGCGACCGCCCCTCCCCGGCCCACGCCATGGCGGGCGCGCTCCTCAGGTCACTGGCCGAGGAATCCGGCTGGCTGCGCGCCGCGCACCTCGACCTCGCACCGGACGAGGGTGAGGACCCGCTGCCCGTCCTGCTGGCCGAGGCGACGGTCACCGCGGACGGCGCGGAGGTGGCGTACCGCGACGGGCACCGGCACGTACGCCGGCTCGCCCCCCTGCCCGACACCCCGTCCCGCGCGGAGCCGTCCGCGCACGACGGCTTCATCCTGCTCACCGGGGGACTGGGCGGTGTCGGCGTCGAGATCGCGGCGCATCTGCTCCGCACCCCCGGCACCCGGCTGCTGATCGTGGGCCGCACACCGGCGTCCGAGGCCGTCGTTCCGGCGCGGCTGAGGGAGCTGGGCGAGGTCCGCTACGCCTGTGCCGACGTCACCGACGAACGCCGGGTACGGGCCGCGGTGGAGGCCGCCGCCGAGGAGTGGGGCGTGCCCCTGGGGTCGGTGCTGCACCTGGCCGGCACGCTCGTGGAACGCCCCGTGGGCGAGCTGGACGCCGCCGCCTGGCGCCGGGCGCTGGAGGCGAAGGCGCGCGGCGCGTGGACGCTGCACCGGATCACCGCCGACCACCCGGTCGGCTCCTTCGTCACCTTCTCCTCGGTGAACGGCTTCTTCGGCGGCGCCATGAACGCCGCCTACGCCGCCGCCAACGCCTACCTGGACGCCCTCGCCCACCACCGCCGCGGCCTCGGCCTGCCCGCACAGTCCCTGGCCTGGAGCATGTGGCGCGAGCGCGGCGTGAGCCGCGGTTACGGGCTCACCGCGCTCACCGAGGCCCGCGGCTACCGGCTGCTCGACGTCCCCGCCGCGCTGCGCTCGTTCGACCTGGCCCGCTCCCTGGACGAGCCGCACCTGCTGATCGGCGCCGACCGCACCGTCCCCTGGGTCCGCAGCCACGTCGTGGCCCCCGTGCGGCAGGTGCGGCGCCTGGCCGCGCGCGTCGGCCTGGAGGACGGCACCGACCTGGGCGCCCTGTGCCGCGCGGCGGCCGACGGCGCCCGCGCGGCCGGCCTGTCCGACGCCTGGACGCTGCGCTCGGCGGGCACCGCCGCACGCCCGGACGAGGCGGGGACGGGGGAGGAGCTGCGGCGGCTGGAGGACCGGCTCGCCGAGGTGTGGTGCGGCGTCCTGGGCCGCGACCGGGTGGGCCGGGACGAGAACTTCTTCGACCTGGGCGGCAACTCCCTGCTCCTGGTCACCGCCCGGACCGCCGTCAACCGCGCCTTCGGCACCGACCTGCCCGTGGTCGACCTGTTCGCGCACCCCACCGTCCGGGACCTGGCCCGCCACCTGTCGGCGCGGGGCGCCGCCCCGGCGGCGGAGGCCGAACCGTCACCCCGGCCGGAGGCCGGCGGTGGCCTGGACCACGCCAGGGGACAAGCACAGCGCCAGCGCGCCGCCCGCGCGCGCCGCGCCGCACGACACGGGAAGGACCGGGGCCGTGCGTGAACCCACCGAACCGGGCCGGGACGGGACGAAGTCCCCGCACGACACCACCGGCCCGGGCCGCACCGAGGCGAAGTCCCCGCACGACACCACCGAGCCGGGAGAGGACGAGGCACAGGCCGTGCACGACACCAGCACACCCCACGACGAGGACCTCCCCGCCGTCGCCGTCATCGGCATGGCGGGCCGCTTCCCCGGCGCCGACGACCTCGACGCCTTCTGGGAGAACCTCGCGGCCGGCCGGGAGGCGATCCGGCCCGTCACCGACGAGGAGTTCCTCGCCGCGGGCGGTGACCCGCGCGACCTGGACGACCCGGCACTGATCCGGATGGCGTCGGTCGTCGAGGGCATCGACCGCTTCGACTCCGGCTTCTTCGGCTACAGCCCCGCCGAGGCCGCAGTCGTCGACCCGCAGCAGCGGCTGCTGCTGGAGACGGCGTACCACGCCCTGGAGGACGCCGGCTGCCTCGGCGGGGACCGTGCGGGCGAGGCGTTCGGCGTGTACGCGGGCGCCGGCGACAGCCGCTACTACCCGGCCCACGTGTACCCGCGCTTCGTCGGGCAGCCCGGCTCGGTGGCGCTCGTCCACGCGGCCACCGCCAACTCCCTCGGCACCCTCGCCACCCGCCTCTCCTACGAACTGGGCCTCACCGGCCCGAGCGTGTCGCTCCAGACGGCCTGCTCCACCGCGCTGGTCGCCGTGCACACCGCCTGCCAGGACCTGCTGGACCACCGCTGCGACACCGCGCTCGCCGCCGCCGTCTCCCTCAACCCCTCCGCCGCACTGGGCTACCGCCACGTGCCCGACGGGCCGTTCTCGCCCGACGGCCACTGCCGTGCCTTCGCCGCGGACGCCGCCGGCACCTCCTCCGGCGACGGCGTGGGAGCCGTCGTGCTCAAACGGCTGGAGGACGCCCTCGCCGACGGCGACCGCATTCGTGCCGTCATCCGCGGCAGCGCCGTCAACAACGACGGCCGCCGCAAGGTCGGCTTCAGCGCGCCCAGCGCTCCCGGACAGACCGAGGTCATCCTCGCCGCGCAGGCCCAGGCGGAGGTCGACGCCGCCACCATCGGCCTGATCGAGGCGCACGGCACCGCCACCAAACTCGGCGACCCGATCGAGGTGTCCGCCCTGACGGAGGCGTTCCGGCAGACCACGCGACGAACCGGATTCTGCACGCTCGGCTCGGTCAAGACCAACATCGGCCACCTCGGAGCCGCCGCCGGCATCGCCGGACTCATCAAGGCGGTCCTCGCCCTGGAACACCGGCAGATCCCGCCGAGCCTGCACTTCGAACGGCCCAACCCGCTCATCGACTTCGACGCGAGCCCCTTCCGCGTGCCCACCGCCCTGGAGGACTGGCCCGCGGGGGAGCATCCCCGCCGCGCCGCCGTCAGCGCCTTCGGCATCGGCGGCACCAACGCCCACGTCATCCTGGAGGAGGCCCCGCCCACCGCCCCCGCCGCGCCCCGCCCGCCCGAGGACGGACGCCGCCTGGTGCTGCCGCTGTCCGCCCGCACCGCGGGCGCCCTGCGCGGTCAGGCCGACGCCCTCGCCCGGCACCTCGAACGCCGTCCGGAACTGCGCCTGGACGACGTGGCCCACTCCCTGCGCACCGACCGCCCCGCCCTGCGTCACCGGCTCACCGTCACGGCGGCCTCCCGCGAGGAGGCCCTCGACGCGCTGCGTTCCGCCGCCCCCGCCACCCCGCCGCTCTCCGACGACCCGGTCCGCGTGGCGTTCCTGCTGCCCGGCGGCGGCACCCAGTACCCCGGCATGGGAGCGGAGCTGTACCGCGACCACACCGTGTACCGCGACACCGTCGACGAGTGCGCCCGCATCCTGCGGCCCGTCCTCGGCGCCGATCTGCGCACCGCCCTCTTCGAGGAGCGGCGGCCCGACGACACCTCCGCCTTCCTCGGGCTCGTGGTCACCGAATACGCCCTGGCCCGCACGCTCATCGAGTCGGGCGTGCGCCCCGACGCGCTGATCGGCCACTCGCTCGGCGAGTACACGGCGGCCTGCCTGGCCGGCGTCATCGACCTCGAGGACATGCTGCCCCTGGTCACCGAACGCATCCGGCTCATCGGCTCCGCCGGAGGAGCCACCGTCGGCGTCGCCGCCCCGGCCGAGGAGATCCGGCCGCTGCTCGACGACGAACTGTCCCTCGCCGCCGTCAACGGCCCCCACGCCTGCACCGTCGCCGGACACCTCGACGCCGTCACCCGCTTCGAGGCCGAACTGACGCGCCGGGGCGTGCCGTTCCGCCGTCTGCGCATTCCCGTCGCGGCCCACTCCCACGTCCTGGACCCGGTCCTGCCGGCCTACGAGACCCACCTCCGCCAGGTCACCCTGCGCCCCCCGCGCATCCCGTACGTCACCAATGTCACCGGCACCTGGGTCACCGACGCCCAGGCCACCTCCGTACTCCACTGGATCGACCACACCCGCACCACCGTGCGGTTCGCCGACGGCATCGCCGCCCTCTGGGACCGTCTCCGCCCCGTCCTCGTGGAGATCGGGCCGGGCGACACCCTGACCAAGCTGGCCACCGGCCGGCTCGCCGACGAGACGCCGGTGACGGTGACCACCATGCGGCACGCCAAGGCCGAGGCGTCCGACGGGTTCGTCCTCGCCGAGGCGCTGGGGCGGCTGTGGAGCGCGGGCGTGGAGGACGCCCTGCCCCCGGTGCCGGGCGCGCCCCGGCGGGCACCGCTGCCCCCGTACGCCTTCGACCGCCGGCGCCACTGGATCGACGCCCCCGGCGCCCGCACGGACCCCGCCGTGCCCGACGACGCCCCGGCCCCGGACACCGGCCTCGCCCCGAGGCCCCGGTTGACGACGGAGCACGTACCGCCGCGCACCGCACGCGAACAGGCGGTGACCCGGCTCTGGGAGGAGACCCTGGGAATCGGCGGCATCGGCCTGCACGACAACTTCTTCGACCTCGGCGGCGACTCCATGCGCGCCGTGCTGCTGGCGGGCCGGCTCCGCCAGGCCGGCGTCCTCGACGTCCCGGCGGCGACCCTGCTGGCCGCGCCCACGGTGGCCGGGGTCCTCGCCTCCGCCGACGAACCGGACGGAACCACCACCGGGAAGACCCCGACCGCGCTGAGCCCGCTGCTGCCGCTGCGCGCCGAGGGCACCGCCACGCCCCTGTTCTGCGTCCACCCCGGCGCGGGCGTGTCCTGGCGCTACACGGGCCTGCTGCCGCACCTCGGCGGCGACCAGCCCGTCCACGGCATCCAGGCGGCCGGCCTCGACGGCACCACCCCGCCCGCGCCGGACGCCGCCGCCATGGTCGGCCACTACCTCGACCTGGTACGCGGCGTGCAGCCGCACGGCCCGTACCGCCTCCTTGGCTGGTCCTACGGCGGGTTCGTCGCGCACGCCATGGCCTGCGCCCTCCAGCGCGACGGCGAGCGGGTCGAACTCCTCGCCATGCTCGACGCACCCCAGCCGCACGGCACCGCCCACGACCCCGACGCGGCCGAACGCCAGGTGGCGGCCCTGCTGTCCCGGGTGGCGGGACTCCCCGCCGGCCCCGGTGCGGCGCCCCCGGACGTCGACACCGTCCTGGACCGGATCGACGCCCGGGTCACGGCCGACCCGTCGAGTTCCCCCGTCACCCGCGCCGAGGCCGCGGCCATCGCCGCCGTCATGCGCAACAACCTGCGCATCGCACCCCAGTTCGCGCCCGGCGTCTTCCGAGGCGACGTGCTGTTCTTCAGCGCGGCCGAGGAGGCACCCGCGGACTTCCCGGCCGACCTGGCGGTGCTGCCCGGCAAGGCCGACAGCTGGCGGCCCTACGTCGACGGCACGCTGCACGACCACCACGTGCCCTGCGGGCACTACGAGATGACCGAACCCGAGCCGATCGCCCGCATCGGCGAGGCGGTCGCCAAGGCCCTGCGCGGGCTCGGCGGCTGAACCACCCTCCCCCATGACCACCCCTGAGCACGCGTTGAGGAGAGCCGGCGTGAGAGCGACCCAGGAACTCTACGAACTCGGTGACGCGCCCGAGATCGGCACCGCCCCGAAGAAGATGTACGCCTCGCTGATCCGCCGTGAGCGCTACGGACAGCCCGTCGACGCCTTCCGGACCGAGGTGGTCGACGTCCCGCCCGTGGGGCGCGGACAGGTCCTGGTGAAGGTGATGGCCGCCGGCATCAACTACAACAACGTCTGGGCGGCGCTGGGCTCGCCGCTCGACGTGATCGCCGCCCGGCAGAAGGCGGGTGCCGTCGAGGACTTCCACATCGGCGGCTCCGACCTGTCCGGGATCGTGTGGGCGGTCGGTGAGGACGTGCGCGGGGTGCGGCTCGGCGACGAGGTCGTCGTCCTCGCCAACCGCTGGGACGAGAGGGCCGAGGACGTCCGCCTCGGCGGCGATCCCACCTGGTCCACCAGCCAGCGGGTGTGGGGCTACGAGGAGAACTACGGCTCCTTCGCCCAGTTCGCGGTCGTCGACGACTACATGTGCCACCCCAAGCCCGCCCGGCTGTCCTGGCCGGAGGCCGCCTGCTACATGGCGACCGCGGCCACCGCCTACCGCCAGCTCTTCGGCTGGCCGCCGCACACGGTGCGCCCGGGCGACCCGGTGCTGGTCTGGGGCGGCGCCGGCGGACTGGGCTGCATCGCCATCCAGCTCGTCCGGCACGTCGGCGGCATCCCCGTCGCGGTCGTCTCCAGCGAGGAACGCGGCGAGTTCTGCCTCAAGCTGGGCGCCGAGGGCTGGATCGACCGACGGCGGTTCGACCACTGGGGGCGGCTCCCGGACACCTCCGACGACGAGGCGATGGGCCGCTGGCTGTCGGGGGCGCGCGCCTTCGGGCGGGCCTTCTGGGAGGTGCTCGGCGAGCGCCGCAGCCCGCGCATCGTGCTGGAGCACTCCGGTGCCGACACCATCCCCACGTCCCTGTACCTGTGCGACAACGGCGGCATGGTCGTCCTGTGCGGCGGCACCACCGGCTACAACGGCGACGTCGACCTGCGTTTCCTGTGGATGCGGCAGAAGCGCCTGCAGGGCTCGCACGTCGCCACCGCCCGCGAGGCACGGGAGGTCACCCGGCTGATCGACCAGGGAATCATCGACCCGTGCCTGTCCCAGACCTTCGATTTCGACGAGATCGGCCTTGCCCACCAGCTCATCCACGACAACCGGCACCCGGCGGGGAACATGGCCGCCAGGGTGGGCGACCGGGGGTGATTCGCGTTCGGCCTGAGGGGTACCTGCGGCGGGGTACGACGCACGCGCACCTCCTGGAGGTACCCCCATGGGCAAGCTGGGCGACATGATGAACAAGGCCAAGCAGATGGCCAAGGGCCACCCCGACCAGGCCGACAAGGGCGTCTCGGGCGCCGAGCGCATGGTCGACGAGCGGACGGGCAACAAGTACGACGCCAAGACCGACAAGGCGGCCGACGCGGCGCGGCGTTCCTACCGGGACGGCGGCTCGCCGGAGCGCTGACCCGACCCGCCCCTCCCGCCCCCGGTGCGCCGGGGGCGGGAAACGCCTGTTCAGGCACGGCCGACGACGTAACTGAACACCCCCGCCCCGACGCGCACCACCCGCACCCGCACGGCGTGGGCCGGGTCCGCGCGCAGGCAGACGCGCAGGACGTCCCCGGACGGGCACGCCCGCAGGTCCCGCAGGCTCCCCGCAGGCCCGGCCCGACGTCCGCCCGCCGGCGCGTCCAGGGCCTTCCAGGCGGCCTCCTTGGCGGAGAACAGCCCCGTCACCGACCGGGCCGCGCCCGCACCGGGCGACGGCTCCCCGTCGCCGAGCAGCACCTCCTCGTCCGCGCGCAGCACCAGGCGGGCCGCGGCGCGGGGGAGGGGCCGCAGTTCCAGGTCGCAGCCGAGCGGCAGGTCCCGGCCCGGGGCGCGGGCCACGGCGACGGCGATCCCGGCACTGTGCGAGATCGACGCCGCCCGGCCGGGCGGGAACACCGGCAGCCGTCCCGAACGGGGGATCTCGCCACAGTCCAGCCCCACCGCGCGCAGGGCCCGGCGGGCGGCCCGCCGGCCGGCCAG
>NZ_JBEORT010000098.1:0-26661 GCF_040302425.1 Streptomyces sp. NPDC126497 | reverse complement strand
TGGCGAGGACGATGCGCTTGCTCTCCCACGTGCCGGACGCCGACTTCACGTGCCGGTCGGTGCCTTCGATCTCCTTGAACGAACGGACGATCACGGTGGTGCGATGCCTCCTCGGCTCGGATGTGTTCTTCAGGCGGTTTCGCGGACGGCGCGGGCGAGGACGGTGAGGCCCTCGTCCAGCTCGTCCGGCGTGATGGTCAGGGCGGGGAGCAACTTGACGACCTCGCTCTCGGGGCCGGACGTCTCGATGAGCAGCCCGAGTTCGAAGGCGCGCCGGGCGATGCGGCCCGCGCGCTCCTTGTCGTGGAACTCCATGCCCCACACCAGGCCGCGGCCGCGGTACTCCTTCACGTCGGCGAGGTTCTCCTCGGTGATGGCGATCAGAGCCCGCTCGACCTGCTCGCCGCGCGCGCGGGTCTGCTTCTCCATCGCGGAACCGTCGGCCCAGTACGCCTCCAGGGCCGCGGTGGCCGTGACGAAGGCGGGGTTGTTGCCGCGGAAGGTGCCGTTGTGCTCGCCCGGCTCCCAGATGTCCAGTTCGGGCTTGAACAGGGTGAGCGCCATCGGCAGCCCGTAGCCGCTGATCGACTTGGAGACGGTGACGATGTCGGGCGTGATGCCGGCCTCCTCGAAGGAGAAGAAGGCGCCGGTACGGCCGCAGCCCATCTGGATGTCGTCGACGATCAGCAGCATGTCCTGGCGTTCGCACAGCTCGGCCAGGGCGCGCAGCCACTCGGGCCGGGCGACGTTGATGCCGCCCTCGCCCTGCACGGTCTCGACGATCACGGCGGCGGGCTTGTTGAGGCCGGAGCCCTGGTCCTCCAGGAGCCGCTCGAACCAGAGGAAGTCCTCGACCTTGCCGTCGAAGTAGTTGTCGAACGGCATCGGCGTGCCGTGCACCAGCGGGATGCCGGCGCCGGCCCGCTTGAACGCGTTGCCGGTCACGGCGAGCGAGCCCAGCGACATGCCGTGGAAGGCGTTGGTGAACGACACGATGGCCTCGCGGCCCTTCACCTTCCGCGCCAGCTTCAGCGCGGACTCCACGGCGTTGGTGCCCGTCGGGCCCGGGAACATGACCTTGTACGGCAGGTCGCGCGGACGCAGGACGTAGTTCTGGAAGGACTCCAGGAACGCGCGTTTGGCCGTCGTCGACATGTCGAGGCCGTGGGTGACGCCGTCGCGCTCCAGGTAGTGGATCAGGGCCCGTTTCAGCACCGGGTTGTTGTGCCCGTAGTTCAGCGAGCCGGCTCCGGCGAAGAAGTCGAGGTACTCGTGGCCGTCCTCGTCGTACATACGGCTGCCGTGCGCACGGTCGAAGACGGCGGGCCAGCCGCGGCAGTAGCTGCGCACCTCGGACTCGAGGGTCTCGAAGACGCTGAGGTCGGGCTGGGTGATGGTCACGACAAATCGCTCCTCGGTGGCGTGGGAAGTCAGAGGGAGTCGGAAGTTCGGGGGCGGTGCGGGCCGGGTCAGCGTGTGAGCGGACCGATGCGGTACAGCACCTCGGGGTCGTGCGGTCCGTCGGGGAACTGGTCGGCGTCGAACAGCACCTCGCGCTCCAGCAGGGCGTCGTGACGCTCCGCGAACGCGGTGAACAGGCGCTCGGACGCGGTGTTGCCCGGCGTGATGGTGGTCTCCACGGTGTCCACCCCGTGCTCGGCGGCGGTCCGGGCGGCCAGCCCGTCGAGCAGGGCGGCGGCGAGGCCGCGGCCGCGGTACGAGGCGTCGACCGCGACCTGCCAGACGAGCAGGGTGCGCGGGCTGTCCGGCCGCAGGTATCCGCTGACGAAGCCGATCGGCTCTCCGCGCTCGTCGCGGGCGACGGCCGAGGTGGCGGCGAAGTCGCGGCACCACAGCAGATAGCTGTACGACGAGTTCAGGTCGAGGACCTTCGAGTCCCTGGCTATCCGCCACAGCACGGCTCCGTCCGCCACGGTGGGGCGGTCGATTTGCAGGTCTGTTTGTGCGGCAGTCATGTGAATTGAACTTACCCAGGTAAATTCAAAATTGCACCGCCTGTCGGGGTTACGCGCGGACTCGATCTGTGTTATCGCGCGGGCGGGTGGGGCCGCGCGAGAGCTCGGCGATATGCCCTGTTTCTGCCGGTACATAAGCCGCACAACGGGCGTGATGTGGAACCGATCACAAGTGTGTAACTCCCGCGACGCCCGGCTTCCCGCTCCCGGAATCGTGGCGTTTAGGGTTGGGAAAAGCGGGCAGGAGAAGACGGGAAGCTGCTCCGCAGGGTCATTGGTGAATAAGCGAAAGAATGTCGCGGGAGAAACTGTGCGAAGGATTCCGGTAATCCCACGGAATTCAGGCCCCGGTCACTCCGTCGATACGCTCCCGCAACAGATCCGCGTGACCGTTGTGTCGTGCGTACTCCTCGACGAGGTGGATGAGCACCCAGCGCAGACTGACCTCGGCCCCGGCGACCGGCCCCTCGGCGATCCGCCCGGTGTCCTCCAGTGTCAGCCCCGCACAGAGCTCCCGCCCGCGCGCCACCTCCCGGCGCCAGACGCCGAGCGCCTCGTCGAGCCCCCGTGCGGGATCGAGGGCGAACCCGCCCCGGTCCTCGAAGAGGGGCGGCACGTCGAGGCCGGCGACCACCCGCTGGAACCAGTTCCGCTCGACCTCGGCGAGGTGCTGCACCAACCCCAGCAGGGTCAGCGCCGACGGATCGGCCGACGCGAGCCGCACCTGCGCGTCGTCCAGCCCGGCGCACTTCAGCGCCAGTGTTCCGCGGTGGTAGTCCAGCCAGTCCTCCAGCATCGACCGCTCGTCACCGGTGAACCGGGGGACGGGGCGCCCGTCGGGCAGTGCGATCGGCTTCGGCGGGTTCGTGTCGGCAGCCATGGGGGCAGCGTGGCACGGCTCCGGCGGCCGGACACGGCCCTGACGGGGGATGGCTCGAAGCCGACGGTCCGGGCGTGCCGTTCGCGCTTTCCGGCCCGTCCGGCGCTTGAGGGCGAGGCCCGTTCAGGGGCGAAGAGGGGACTGGGGTGCAGCCCCGGGGACGATGAGGGACCCCCGCTCGGGCGAAACCGGGAGCGGGGGGAAGGGGCGGCGGGAGCGAGGAGCGGACGCCCCCGGCCCGTGACATCAGCCCCAGGCCGCTTCCGCGGCCCGCAGGGCTCCCGCCGTGTCCACGTCCAGCCCCTTCTCGCCGAGCGCCGCCCCCAGCGCCGCCAGGCTCGCCCGCACCGCTCCCGGCGCCGCCTCGGGGCCGTAGTGGTTGACGCGGATCATCTCCTTGGCGAGCGCGCCGCCGCCCGCGGCCAGCGGGAGGGCGGGGTCGGCGGAGAGGGCGCGGGCCACCAGGTCCGCGGCCACCGTGCCGGACGGCGCCCGCAGGGTCGTGGCGACGGGCGCCGCCTCCGCCGCGTCGCGCACGTACGGCTCCAGCCCCCCGCCCAGCGCGAGGGCGCCCGCCCGCGTCGCCGCCGCGGCCGACGCGTGCCGCGCCATCACCGCGTCGAGCCCCGCCGCCTCGATCCGCTCCACGCAGGCCTCGAGCGCCAGCATCTCCAGCTGCGCCGGAGCGTGCAGCAGCACCTTGCGGCCGCCGTCGATCCAGCGCTCCTTCCAGTCCAGCAGCGACAGGTAGGAACGGCGCGGCGCCCGCGGGTTCGCCGCCATCCGCGCCCACGCCCGCTCGCTCACCGAAACCGCCGACACCCCGGCCGGACCGCCCATCGCCTTCTGCGCCCCGATCACGCACAGGTCCACGCCCCAGGCGTCCGGCAGCACCGGCTCGGCGCCGATCGACGCCACCGCGTCCAGGTAGAACAGCGCCCCGTGCGCCCGCACCACCTCGCCGATCCCCGCGACCGGGTTGGTGTTCCCGGTGGCCGCCTCCGCGTGCACCAGGGACACGAAGTCGATCTCCGGGTGCTCGGCGAACGCGGCCCGGACCTGTTCGGCCGTCACCGCCGTGTGGAAGGGCACCGTCAGGTCGATCACGGTGGCGCCGCAGTCCCGCAGCCAGTCGCCGAAGGTCTGCCCGTAGGGGCCGGTGATGACGTTCAGCGCGGTCGTGCCGGGCCCGGCCGTCGCGCGGATGGCGCCCTCCAGCGGCAGCAGCGCCTCACCCTGCATGATCACGACGTCCTGCGCGGTGGCCAGCAGCCGTGCCACCCGGTCCTCGATCGAGGCGAAGCGTGCGGCGCTCAGCGGGGGCAGGTCGAGGAGGAGGTGGGTCACGGCGGTGCTCTCTTTACTTCGCGGCGGCGCGGGTACGTACGACGAGGTCGAGGGTAAACCTTCGCCCGGGACGCGACCCGACCGCGGGACGATCGGGCCGGACGACCCCGTGACCACCGGTTTGGTTTGAGGGCCTCAAACCTTTCCTTATAATCTGAACTCACAGTTCCTTGAGCAGGAGGCTCCCGTGAAGACGCTCCTCGGCCGCCGGGCCCGCGCCCTGGCCGCCACCACCGCGACGGCCGGGCTGGTCCTCCTGACCGCCTGCACCTCCAGCGACGACGGAGGCAGCGGCTCCAAGACCGCCGCCGGCGGTGTCGAGCTCGTCAAGGCGGGGCAGCTCACCACCTGCACCCACCTCCCGTACCCGCCCTTCCAGTCGGAGATCGACGGCAAGGTGCAGGGCTTCGACGTCGCGCTGATCGACCTGGTCGCCGACGACCTGGGCGTGAAGCAGCAGATCCTCGACACGCCGTTCGAGAACTTCAAGACCGGCGCCTTCCTCAACTCGGGCGAGTGCGACCTGGCCGCGGCCGGCATGACCATCACCGAGGAGCGGAAGAAGAACGTCGACTTCTCCGACCCGTACTTCAACGCCACCCAGGCCGTCCTCGTCGACAAGGACAGCGGCGTCACCTCCCTCGCCGACATCAAGGCGGAGAACGTCAAGCTGGGCGCCCAGGCGCAGACCACCGGCGAGGACCACGTCAAGGGCCAGGGCTTGGACCCGGTCTCCTTCGAGTCCTCCGACGCCGTCCTCAACGGACTGCGCACCGGCCAGGTCAAGGCCGTCGTCATCGACTACCCCGTGGTGCAGGGCTGGCTGAAGGACAAGGCCAACGCCGACGCCTTCGAGGTCGCCGAGCAGATCGACACCGGCGAGGAGTACGGCTTCACGGTCAAGAAGGGCAACACGGCCCTGCGCGAGGCCGTGAACAAGGCGCTCGCGGACGCCAAGGCCGACGGCACGTACAAGAAGCTGTACGAGCAGTGGATCGGCCCGTACGACGAGTCCGCCGCCTCGCCGGCCGCGTCCTGATCCCATGACCGACACGGAGAAGGCGCCGCTCCAGCCCAGGAAGAAGGGCCTGACCAGGCGCCAGAAGCGCAGCCTGTCGCGCGGAGTCCAGTACGCCGTGTTCGTCGCGGCCGTGATCGCCTTCGCGGTCACGGCCGACTGGGGACGGCTGCAGAACCAGTTCGCGCAGGCCGACATCGCCGAGCGGATGTTCCCCGACGTCATCACGCTGGCGCTGAAGAACACCGTCCTCTACACGGTCACCGGCTTCGCCGTCGGGCTCGCCCTCGGCATGCTGATCGCGCTGATGCGGCTGTCGTCCGTCGGGCCCTACCGCTGGCTGGCCGGCGTCTACATCGAGATCTTCCGCGGCCTGCCCGCCCTGCTGATCTTCATCTTCATCGGCGTCGCCGTGCCGCTCGCCTTCCCCGGCACCGAGATCGTCGGCGGCACCTACGGCAAGGTCGCCCTCGCGCTCGGCCTGGTGGCGGCCGCGTACATGGCGGAGACGATCCGGGCCGGCATCCAGGCCGTGCCCAAGGGACAGATGGAGGCGGCCCGCTCGCTGGGCTTCTCGCCCGCCCGGGCCATGGTCTCCGTCATCATCCCGCAGGCCTTCCGGATCATCCTGCCGCCGCTCACCAACGAACTCGTCCTGCTCTTCAAGGACTCCTCGCTGGTGCTGTTCCTCGGCGTCACCCTGGAGGAGCGCGAGCTGTCCAAGTACGGCCGCGACCTGGCCAGCCAGACCGCCAACTCCACCCCGATCCTGGTGGCCGGCCTGTGCTACCTGCTGATCACCATCCCGCTCGGCTTCGTCGTGCGCCGCATGGAGGCCAAGGCCCAGGAGGCCGTCAGATGAGCCGTCCGGAGATCCGCGTCAGCGGTCTGCACAAGTCCTTCGGCGACAACCACGTGCTGCGCGGCATCGACCTGGAGATCGGCCAGGGCGAGGTGGTCTGCGTCATCGGCCCGTCCGGATCCGGCAAGTCGACCCTGCTGCGCTGCGTGAACCTCCTGGAGGAACCCACCAAGGGCCAGGTCTTCGTCGGCGGCACCGAGCTGACCGACCCGGACGTCGACATCGACGCCGTACGCCGCCGCATCGGCATGGTGTTCCAGCAGTTCAACCTCTTCCCGCACCTCACGGTGACCGAGAACCTCACGCTGCCGCAGCGCCGGGTGCTGCGCAGGGGCAAGGCGGAGGCCGCGCGGGTGGCCGCCGAGAACCTCCGGCGGGTCGGCCTCGCCGAGAAGGCGGACGCCTACCCGTCCTCCCTCTCCGGCGGCCAGCAGCAGCGCGTCGCCATCGCCCGCGCGCTGGCCATGGGCCCCGAGGTGATGCTGTTCGACGAGCCGACCTCGGCCCTCGACCCCGAACTGGTCGGCGACGTCCTCGCCGTCATGCGGATGCTCGCGGACGAGGGCATGACGATGATGGTCGTCACCCACGAGATGACCTTCGCCCGCGAGGTCGCCGACCGGGCCGTCTTCATGGACGGCGGGGTGATCGTCGAGGACGGCGCCCCCGAGCAGGTCATCGGGAACCCGCGGCACGAACGCACCCGCCACTTCCTCTCCCGCCTCCTCGACCCCGCCATGGCGGACGTGGAGGAGGAGACCTCGGACCAGGTGGGCGCGTCCGAGTAGCGCCTGGCTAGGGTGCCGGGTATGAGCGAACGCGCGGTGCTGCACGTGAGGGGACGGATCCTCGTCGGCCCGGACGAGGTCCGCGACGAGCTGTGGGTCGTCGACGGCCGGATCTCCTACGACCGTCCCGCCGGCGCCCGCGACCTCCGCATCGTCGACGGCTGGGTGCTGCCCGGGCTGGTCGACGCCCACTGCCACGTGGGTCTCGACCGGCACGGCGCGGTCCCCGAGGACGTCGCCGAGAAGCAGGCGCTCACCGACCGCGACGCCGGCGCCCTGCTGCTGCGCGACGCGGGCTCGCCGTCCGACACCCGCTGGATCGACGACCGCGACGACCTGCCGAAGATCATCCGGGCCGGCCGGCACATCGCCCGCACCCGCAGGTACATCCGCGGCTACGCCTGGGAGGTCGAGCCCGACGACCTCGTCGCCCACGTCGCCCGGGAGGCCCGGCGCGGCGACGGCTGGGTGAAGCTGGTGGGCGACTGGATCGACCGGGACCTGGGCGACCTGTCGGCCTGCTGGCCGCGCGGCGCGGTCGAGGCGGCGATCGCCGAGGCGCACCGGCTCGGCGCGCGCGTCACCGCGCACTGCTTCGCCGAGGACTCCCTGCGGGACCTGGTCGAGGCCGGCATCGACTGCGTCGAGCACGCGACCGGCCTCACCGACGACACCATCCCCCTCTTCGCCGAACGGGGCGTCGCGATCGTCCCCACCCTGGTCAACATCGCCACCTTCCCCGCACTCGCCGACGGCGGCGAGGCCAAGTTCCCGCGCTGGTCGGCCCATATGCGCCGGCTCCACGAACGCCGCTACGACACCGTGCGCTCCGCCCACGACGCGGGCATCCCGGTCTTCGTCGGCACGGACGCGGGCGGCACCCTCCCGCACGGCCTGGCGGCCGACGAGGTCGTGGAACTGACCAGGGCCGGCATCCCGCCGGTCGAGGCGCTCGCGGCCGGGACCTGGGCGGCCCGAAAGTGGCTCGGGCGGCCGGGCCTGGAGGAGGGCGCACCGGCGGACCTGGTGGTCTACGACACCGATCCGCGCGCGGACGTCCGCGTCCTGACGGCCCCCCGCCGGGTGGTGCTGAACGGGCGCATGGTCGGTTAGGGGCGCACGAGGGGGACGGCGGGGGACAGCCGTGCCCCCACATGCGCGCGTATGCGCCACGTCGCCCGAAGGAGTGAAGAAGGCGTGGACCGCTGACGGCTCGCTCCGGACGCGGACCTCCTTCCGGGGCCCCACACCTGCCTCATGGGGGTCCGGGGCCGGCGCCCCGGGACGGGAAGGGGCGGCGGGGGCGGATCAGACCGTTCCCAACGCCCGCCCCAGCGCGTCCAGGAACCCGTCCGTCGTCCCCCGGTCCCGTACCGCGAGCCGCAGCCACTCCTCGTCCAGGCCCGGGAACGTGTCACCGCGCCGCACCGCGTAGCCGAGGTCGCGCAGACGGTGCCGCACCGTCGCCGCGTGCGGCAGCCGGACCAGGACGAAAGGGCCCTCGGCGGGCTCCACGACCCGCAGCCCGTGACCGGCGAACCCCCTCAGCCCGGCGATCAGACGGGCCCGGTCCGCCGCGATGCGGCGGGCCGCGCAGGCCGCCTCCGCGAGGGCCCCGGGCCCCACGCACGCCTCCGCCGCCGCCAGCGCCGGCGTGGACACCGGCCACAGCGGCTGCGCGCGCTCCAGTTCCGCGACGGTCTCCGGGGCCGCGAGGACGTAGCCGATCCGCAGCCCCGCCAGCCCCCACGTCTTGGTGAGGCTGCGCAGGACGACGAGGCCGGGGACGTCCCCGCGCCCGGCCAGCGCCTCGCGCTCGCCCGGCACCGCGTCCATGAACGCCTCGTCCACCACCAGCGTCCGCCCCGGCCGGGCGAGCCGGGCGAGCGCCGCGGCCGGGTGCAGCACCGACGTCGGGTTCGTCGGGTTGCCGATCACCACCAGGTCCGCGTCCTCCGGCACCGCCGCCGGGTCCAGCCGGAAGCCGTCCGCCTCCCGCAGCAGCACCCGGTCCACCGTGTGCCCGGCGTCCCGCAGCGCCGCCTCCGGCTCCGTGAACTGCGGGTGCACCACCACCGGCCGGCGCACCTCCAGCGCCCGCGCCAGCAGCACGAACGCCTCCGCCGCCCCGGCCGTCAGCAGCACCCGCTCCACCGGCAGCCCGTGCCGCGCCGCCACCGCCGCCCGCGCCGCCCGCCCGTCGGGGTAGGCGGCGAGCCCGGACAGCGACCCGGCGATGTGCTCCCGCAGCCACCCCGGCGGCGTGTCCGTGCGGACGTTCACCGCCAGGTCGACCAGCGCGGAGCCGTCGTCGCGGACCTCGGCGTCCCCGTGATGGCGCAGGTCGTGCCCGCCGGCCGCCGGCTCAGTGCGCATGGGAGTGCGCGTGGCCGTGCCCGTGGTGGTGGTGGCCGTCGTCGTCCGGGTGGAAGTGCGGCTGCTGCGCCAGCCCCACCTTGTCCTCGAAACCGGGCAGCGCGATCCGGTACACGCACGAGTCGCAGTTCATCCGCAGGTCGCCCTTGACGGCCTCCTCGTACCGCTCCCACACCAGGTCCAGCAGCTCCGGCTCCGGACCGATGACGTCCGCCGACCGCACCCCGGTCTCCGGGTGCGCCGCCGCCCACTCCTCGGTCTGCCGCCGCACCCGGTCCGGCAGGATCCCGGTGAACAGGAAGTACGGCAGCACGACGATCCTGCGGGCCCCCAGCCGCGCGCACCTCTCGAGCCCGCCCGGCACGTCCGGCGCCGCCAGCGACACGAACGCCGTCTCCACGCCCGCGTAGCCGCGGCCCTCCCACAGCAGCCGCGCCGCCTTGAACACCTCGGCGTTGGCGTCCGGGTCCGTCGACCCGCGCCCCACCAGGAGCACGGTCACCTCGGCCGGGTCCCAGGAGGGGTCGACCGCCTGGGCCAGCCGCCGCTCCAGCACGCTCAGCAGCGCGGGGTGCGGGCCCAGCGGACGGCCGTAGGTGTACGAGATGCCCGGGTGCCGCTCCTTCTCGCGGGCCAGCGCGGCCGGGATGTCCCCCTTGGCGTGCCCGGCGGACACCAGCATCAGCGGCACGGCGGCGAACCGCCGCGCCCCCCGCTCCACCAGCTCGGCGACGGCCTCGCCCAGCGGCGGCGGGGACAGCTCGATGAACCCGCCGGCGACGGGCAGTCCGGGGTGACGGCGCCCCAGCTCCCGCACGAAGTCGCGGAACGCCTCCGCTCCGGCGTCGTCCCGGGTGCCGTGGCCGGCGATGAGCAGGGCGGGCGGCGGGGTGGTCACAGGGTCTCCTCGGGATTCTCGGGTGAAACGGGGTGGTACAGCAGGGCGTTGAGCGCGGCGGCGGCCACCGCCGACCCGCCCTTCTCGGACACGTTGCTGACGGCGGGCAGCCCGCTCTCCCGCAACGCGGCCTTGGACTCGGCCGCCCCGACGAAACCGACGGGCAGCCCGATGACGAGCGCGGGGGAGGCGTCCAGGGTCAGCAGCTCCTCCAGGGCGGTCGGCGCGCAGCCGATCACCCACAGGGCGCCGGGCCCGACCTCCTCGTACGCCAGCCGCACGGCGTGCGCGGAACGCGTCAGCCCCGGCCCGGACCTCGCGTCCCTCAGCCGGCACACGGTCTCCCTGCGGGTGATCCCGGCCGCGACCATCTCCACGTCCGCCACGACCGGCGCCCCGGCGTGCAGCGCGGCGTGGGCCTTCACCAGCTCGCCCTCGTCCATGACGAGGTCGGACGCGTACTCCAGGTCGGCCGCGGAGTGGATGACCCGCTCCACCACCGCCCGGGTCAGCGGCGGGAAGCGCGAGGTGTCGAGGCGGGCGCGCAGCCGCCGGAAGGACTCCTGCTCGATGGGGTGCACCACGCGGTTCACCGCGCCTCCTCCTGCCAGCGGTAGCCACGCGGGGTGACCATGCGCCCCGCGATCTCACGGGTCGCCGTGTTGCCCACGGTCACGACCGTCATCATGTCGACCGTCGCCGGGTCCAGCGCGGCCAGCGTGGTCAGCCGGCTCGACTCGTCCGCGCGGGACGCGTTGCGCACCACCCCGACCGGCGTGGCCGGCTCCCGGTGCCCGGCGAGGATCGCGAGGGCCTTCGGGAGCTGCCAGTCGCGGCCCCGGCTGCGCGGGTTGTAGAACGTCACCACGAGGTCCGCCTCGGCCGCCGCCCGCACCCGCCGCTCGATGACCTCCCACGGCGTGTGCAGGTCGGACAGGCTGATCGACACGTGGTCGTGGCCCAGCGGCGCCCCCAGGAGCGCCCCGGCCGCCAGCGCCGCCGTCACGCCCGGCACCCCGACCACGTCGATGTCGTCGGACGCCTCCGCGAGCGCCGGGGAGGCCATGGCGTACACCCCGGCGTCCCCGCTGCCGATCAGCGCGACCGCCTGCCCGCGCCGGGCCTCGGCGACGGCCGTGCGGGCCCGTTCCTCCTCCGCCCCGAGACCGGACTCCAGCACCCGCGTGCCGGGCCGCAGCAGATCGCGGATCTGGTCGACGTACTGGTCGAGCCCCACCAGCACGGAGGCGCGCCGCAGTTCGTCCTTCGCCCGCGGGGTGAGCAGGTCCCGCGCGCCGGGCCCCAGCCCGACCACCGCGAGCCGCCCGCGCCCCGGCCGCCGTGCGACGGCACAGGTCGCCGTCGCGGGCCGGGCCGCCGACTTCCGCTTGGGCACGAGCAGTTCGCCCCCGCCCACCAGCGCGGCGGCCTCCGCGACCGAGGGGGTGCCGACGGCGGCCAGCGGCGCGTCGGACGGGTTGGGCACCTCGACGCGCGCCAACTCCCCGGCGGGGTACGTCACCAGCGGCACCCCGAGCCGCCGGGCCGCCTCCACGATGCCGGGCTCGTCGGCCTTGGCGTCCACGGTGGCCAGCTCGGCGACCGACGCCGCCGACAGCCCGGCCTCGCGCAGGGCGGTCCCGACCAGAGCGAGCACCTCGTCCACGGGGGCGCCCTTCGAGGCGCCCACCCCGACCACGAGGGTGGGCGGCCGGAGCACCGCCTCCCGCGCGCCCGGCTCGACCAGCCGGTCCGTGACACGGAGCGTGTACGCCCCCGCGTCCGCGACCGGGAGCGGCGGCAGCGGCCAGGCCACCTCGGCCCGCAGCGCCACCGCCTCGCCGTCCAGCAGGGCCCGCGACACGGCGGCGACGTCGCCCTCCACCGGCATGCCGAGGGTGTCCAGGCCCGGCAGGCCGGCCGCGTCGGTCGCCGTCGTCACCACCGGCTCGGCGCCCAGCACCTCGCCGACCGCGCGGGCCAGCTCGTTCGCCCCGCCGCCGTGCCCGCCGACCAGCGACACCGCGAACCGTCCGGCCTCGTCGACGCAGACCACCCCCGGGTCGTCCGCCTTGTCGCCGAGCAGCGGTGCCACCAGCCGCACCACGGCCCCCGTGGCGAGGAAGCACACGAGCTGCCCGCACTCGGCGAACGCGGTCCGCACGGCGTCCGCCACGGGACCCCCGTACACGCGGGTGCGGTCCGGCCACGCGGCGGCCAGCCGGTCCCGGGCGGCCGCCCCGGCCGCCGTGGCGGAGATGAGGCCGATCACTCGCAGACTCCTTCACTGTGCGCCGGGGGCCGGACGCCCCACAGCAGGAAAACGGGATTGGCCGCCGCCAGCCGGGTCACGTCCCCGGGCAGCGGCGCCAGCCGCGACGACTGCAGCAGCACGCCGTCGCAGGCGAGACCGGCGTCCGCCAGCGCCGCACGGGCCGCCGGGACCCGGTCCAGCGCGGCCACGGCGACGACGACCGTCCGCCGCGCCCGGCGCGCGCACGCGGTGACGACCGCCGGCAGCTCGCGTCCCCCGCCGCCGACGAACACGGCGTCGGGGTCCTCGTCGAGGCCGGCCAGCACCTCCGGTGCCGCCCCGTGCACCACGCGCACGTCGACCCCGTGCGCGGCGGCGTTGGCGCGGACGCGCTCCACCCCGTCCGGCGCCTTCTCGACGGCCGTGACGGCGGCCCCCAGCCGCGCGCACTCCACGGCCACGGACCCCGACCCCGCGCCGACGTCCCACACCAGCTCGCCGGGGCGCGGACCGAGCCGGGCCAGGGCCAGGGCCCGCACCTCGAACTTGGTGATCATGGAGTCGCGGTGGTCGAACGCGGCCTCGTCCAGCGCCCAGCCGGCGGGCAGGCCGCCCCCGGCCCCGCCCGCGACGGTCCGCGCCGGCCCGAGGGCCCGCGCCTCGTCCAGGCACAGCACCACGTTCACCGCCGTGCCCCAGTCCCGCACGGCGGCCTCGGCGGGCGTCACCCGCTCCACCCGCTCCTCGGCGGAGCCGAGCGCGGAGGCGACGACCAGCACCCGCGCGGTGTCCCGCAGCGCGGCCCCCAGCTCGGCCGGGCCGGCCCCCGGTCCCGTCAGCACGGCGACCTTCGGACGGGCCCGGCACAGGTGCACCGCCGTCCGCGGATCCCTGCCGTGCGCGCTCACCACCACGGCGTCGTCCCACGGCAGCCCGACCCGCGCGAACGCGGCGGCCACGGAGGAGACACCGGGCCGCACGTCGAGCCGCTCCGGCCCGAACCGCTCGGCCAGCGCCCGCACGATCCCGAAGAAGCCGGGGTCCCCGGACGCCAGCACCACGACCGGCCGCTCCTCGGCGACGTACGTCCCGACGGTGTCGAGCGCGGGCGCCAGCGGCCCGAGCACGATCCGCTCGGCCCCCTCCGGCAGCCGCACGGCGTCCAGGTGCCGCCGCCCGCCGACCACCAGCTCCGCCCCGGCCGCGCACCGCTCGTCGACCGGCGTCCCCGCCCCCATCCCGACGACGGTGATCACGTGCTCGCACCCCGCGCACGCAGCGCTCGGCGCGCCTGGGGGTCGGCCTTGCGGAAGCCGTGGAAGTGACCGGGGTGGTACAGGTGCGAGCGGGTGCCGTGCGCGTCGAGCGCCGGGCCGACCAGGAACAGCGTGTGCTTCCACAGCCTGTGCTCCTTGACCGTCTCCTCCAGCGTGCCGATCGTGCACTTCACGACCAGCTCCTCCGGCCAGGTCGCCTGGTACGCGACGACGACCGGCGTGGACGTCGGGTAGCCGCCCTCCAGCAGCTCCCGCACCAGCTGCCCGCTGCGGGCGGCCGACAGGAAGATCGCCATGGTGGTGCCGTGCCGCGCGAACTCGCGGACCTCCTCACCCGGCGGCATCGGTGTCTTGCCACCCCCGAGCCGGGTCAGCACCACGGACTGCGCCACCTCGGGAATGGTCAGCTCCCGCTGCGCGAGCGCCGCGACGGCCGAGAAGGACGACACCCCGGGCACGATCTCGGTCGCGATGCCGAGCTCCGCGCACCGGTCGACCTGCTCCTGGGTGCCGCCCCACAGCGCCGGGTCGCCGGAATGGATCCTCGCGACCTTCAGTCCTTCCGCGCGGGCCCGCTCGTAGACGGCCACGACGTCCTCCAGGGACATCGTCGCCGAGTCGAGGACCTCCGCGCCCTCACGCGCGTGCTGCAGGACCTCCTCCTGCACCAGGCTGGCGGCCCAGATCACGACGTCGGCCTCGGCGATGGCGCGCGCGGCACGGAACGTCAGCAGATCGGCGGCGCCGGGGCCGGCCCCGACGAAGGTCACCTTGCCGGTGGGGGCGTCGGCCATGGAAATCGGTCCTCTCTGGCGAATGGTCAAAGACGGTGGGTGATGAGCGGCTGTCACGCGTGCGCGACCGTGCGCCGATCGGATACGAAGAACACATGGCGGTCCTCGTCGCGCTCGGCGCGTTCCTGATGACGCTGGCCGGCGGCTGGTCGGCACACCGCGTGACCGACCGCCGCCACCTGGTGCTGGGCCTGGCCGGCGGGCTGATGCTCGGCGTCGTCGGCCTCGAACTCCTCCCGGAGTCCCTGGAGGCGGCCGGCACCGAGGTGTACGGCGTCCCCGCGGCCCTGCTGCTCTTCGTCGCCGGTTTCCTGCTGGCCCATCTGGTGGAACGCCTGCTGGCCCACCGCCAAGCGGCCCACGGCGCCGAGGAGGGCAACCACGGCCGCACGCCCGAGGTGGGCCTCACCGCCGCCGCCGCGATGGTCGGCCACAGCGCCATGGACGGCGTGGCGATCGGCGCCGCCTTCCAGGTCGGCGGCGGCATGGGCGCCGCCGTCGCGGTGGCCGTGATCGCCCACGACTTCGCGGACGGCTTCAACACGTACACCCTCACGCGCGTCTACGGAAACGCCCGCCGCCGCGCGCTGACGATGCTGTTCGCGGACGCGGCGGCACCGGTGGCGGGCGCCGCCTCGACCCTGTTCGTCACCGTCCCGGAACCGCTGCTGGGCGGCTACCTCGGCCTGTTCGGCGGCGCCCTGCTCTACCTCGCGGCGGCCGAGATCCTGCCCGAGGCCCACCACGACCACCCGGCCCGCTCCACCCTGCTGTGCACGGTCGCGGGGGCGCTGTTCATCTGGCTGGTGGTGGGCGCCGCGCACTGAGCGCGACCCGGCCCGGCTCACAGTTTCCCGCCCCGTCCGCCGTCCCGCCGCGGCGGCGCGATGAGCGTCGAGAGGTACGGCAGCGGCGCCCCGTCCAGCTCGGCGGCCGACCGCACCGACTCCTCCGGCAGCCCGAGCGCCGACCCCCACACCGCGTCACCGATCCGCCCGGTCTCCCGCAGCGCCTCGGCGACCTCACCGGCCTGCCGCCCGAACTTGTACGCGACGACGGTCCCGGGCCCGGCCAGGGCGTCCTTGAGCACGGCGGCCCCGGCGGTCACCGGCACCAGTGTGAGCGGCTCGGTCCCCTCGGTCAGCACCGCCCCCGACCGCGCCGCCAGGTCCTGCATGGCGGTGATCCCCGGAACGGTCTCGACGACGGTGTCCGGCACCAGCTCCCCGACGGTCTGGGCCAGGTACGTGAACGTCGAGTACACGTTGGGGTCCCCGATGGTCGCGAAGGCGACGGTCCCGTGCTCCCGCAGCAGCCCGGCGACCCGCTCGCCGGCGGCGTCCCAGGCAGCCTCGCGCCGCGCCCGGTCGGTCCGCTCGTTCAGCGCGAACACCACCCGGACGACCTTCCCGGCGGGCACGTAGTGCAGCACGGTCGCCTCGGCCCGCCCGCGCTCACCGGAGTCCAGCACGGGGACGACGACGACGTCCGCCGCCCGCAGCGCGTTGACCCCCTTGACGGTCACCAGCTCCGGATCCCCGGGACCGACCCCGACCCCGACCAGCCTGCTGCTCATGACGTCCGGCACCTCTCCACGAACCGACGGGCGACACCGGGCTCGGACGCCCAGTGCGTGTGCAGATAGCTCGCGTGCACACCGCGCTGTACGAATCCCTCGACACGCCGCTCGGGCGCCCGCACCCCCCAGGCGGGCCGGTCCCCGGCCCCCGGCTCGACGACGGTCCGGTGGAACTCGTGCCCCCGCATCCGGGTCCCGGCGCCGGCCAGCGCACTGTCGCTCACGGCCACGGCGTCCCGGTACCCCAGGGTCAGCCGCTCCGACATCCGCGCGGAGGCGTCCAGCACCCCGCACATGGGCAGCCCGTCGAGCTCCCGGCACAGGTACAGCAGCCCGGCGCACTCGGCCGCGACGGGGGCACCGCTCAGCGCCAGCTCCGCGACGGCCTTGCGCAGGGACTCGTTGGCGGACAGCTCGGAGGCGTACACCTCGGGAAAACCCCCACCGACGACCAGCCCGGCCGTCCCCTCGGGCAGCTCCTCGTCCCGCAACGGATCAAAGACGACGACCTCGGCCCCGGCCGCGGCGAGCAACTCGGCGTGCTCGGCGTACGAGAACGTGAAGGCGCTCCCGCCCGCGACGGCCACCCGCACGGCACGGCCGGCCTCGTCCAGCCCCTCCGGCGCTTGAGGACGGGGTCCGCCCAGGGCCGGACGGGGGTCCGGGGACAGCGCCCCCGGGGAGGGGACGGGAAGGGGCGGCGGGGGCGAGGAGACCACGGCCTCACCCGCGTCCCACGCCGCGCCCGCCAAGGGGCCCGCACTGCGCGCCAGCGCGACCAACGCCGGCAGATCACACCCGGCGGCCACCTGCGCGGCCATCGCATCAACGGCCTCGACGGCCAAGGAGCCCCGCTCGGCCACCGGCACCAGCCCCAGATGCCGGGACGGCGTCTCCACCCGAGCGGCCCGCCGCACCACCCCGAGCACCGGCACCCCGACGGAGTCCAGCGCCTCCCTCAACAGCCCCTCGTGCCGGTCCGAGGCCACCTTGTTCAGGATCACGCCCCCGACCCGCACCTCCGGATCCCAGCTCACGAACCCGTGCACCAGGGCCGCCACCGACCGCGACTGCGACGACGCGTCGACGACCAGCACGACCGGTGCCCGCAGCAGCTTCGCCACCTGCGCGGTGGACGCCAGCTCCCCTTCTCCCGCGGCCCCGTCGTACAGCCCCATCACGCCCTCGACGACGGCGATGTCGCACCCGTCCGCCCCGTGCGCGAACAGCGGAGCCACCAGCTCGGGACCGCACAGGTACGCGTCGAGGTTCCGCCCCACCCGCCCGGTGGCCAGCGCGTGGTACCCGGGATCGATGTAGTCGGGTCCCACCTTGTGCGGGGACACGGCGAACCCCCGCGCGGACAGCGCGGCCATCAACCCCGTGGCGACGGTGGTCTTGCCGCTCCCCGACGAGGGCGCGGCGATCACCAACCGCGGGACGGAGCTCACCACTCGATGCCCCTCTGCCCCTTCTGCCCGACGTCCATGGGGTGCTTCACCTTGGACATGTCGGTCACCAGGTCGGCGGCCTCGACCAGCTTCTCCGGCGCGTTCCGCCCCGTGATCACCACGTGCTGCGTCCCCGGCCGCTCCCGCAGCACGGACACCACCTCGTCGGTGTCCACCCACCCCCAGTGCATCGGGTAGGCGAACTCGTCGAGCACGTACAGCTTGTACGTCTCGGCGGCGAGGTCCCGCTTGACCTGCTCCCAGCCCTCCCGGGCCTTCTGCTCGTTGTCCATCTGCGCGTCGCGCTGGACCCAGGACCAGCCCTCGCCCATCTTGTGCCAGTCGACGGTCCCGCCCTCGCCGGAGGCACCGAGCACCCGCAGTGCGTTCTCCTCGCCGACCTTCCACTTCGCCGACTTGACGAACTGGAACACCCCGATCGGCCACCCCTGGTTCCAGGCCCGCAGGGCGAGCCCGAACGCGGCGGTCGACTTCCCCTTCCCGATGCCCGTGTGCACGACGACCAGCGGCCGGTTGCGCCGCTGGCGAGTCGTCAGCCCGTCATCGGGTACGACACTCGGCTGTCCCTTCGGCACTACGCGGCCCTCCTCGAAGTCCCCTGCACGTCCCTGACCAGCCCGGCGATCGAGTCGGCCCGCAGCTCGTCCAGCGTCACGGCGGTCCCGCCCAGCTCACCGGCCAGCCGTCCGGCGAGCCCCAGCCGCACCGGCCCCGACTCGCAGTCCACGACCACCGACGCGACCCCCTCGGCCGCGAACAGCCGCGCCGCACGCGAGGCCAGCGCGACCGGCTCCGGCCCACCCGTCGCCCGGCCATCCGTCACCACGACGACCAGCGGACGCCGTGCCGGGTCCCGCAGCCGCTCCACCCGCAGCACGTCGTGCGCCCTGAGCAGCCCCGCCGCCAGCGGGGTCCGCCCACCGGTCGGCAGCGACTCCAGCCGGGCCGCCGCCGCGTCCACCGACGACGTGGGCGGCAGGGCGACCTCGGCCGCCGACCCCCGGAAGGTCACCAGACCCACCTTGTCCCGCCGCTGGTAGGCGTCGAGCAGCAGTGACACCACGGCGCCCTTCACGGCACCCATCCGCTGCCGCGCGGCCATGGACCCGGAGGCGTCCACCACGAACAGCACGAGGTTCGACTCGCGCCCCTCGCGCGTGGCCTGCCGCAGGTCGTCCCGGCGCACCACCAGCCCCGGCCCGGACCGGCCCCGCGCCCGCTGGTGCGGAGCCGCCGCCCGCACGGTGGCGGCCAGGTGCAGCTTGGTCAGCGCACCGTCGGGCCGCCGCGCCCCCGTCGTCCGCCCGTGCTCGGTCCGCGCCCGCGACCGCCGGCCGGCGGCGCCCTGGCCGATCCCGGGCACGCTCAGCACCTTCGTGCGGAACGGCTCGGCGGCGCCCACCGGGGACCGCTCACCGGAACCGGCCCCCGCGGGCCGCTCGGGCTCCCCGGCTTCCCCGGCCTCGGCCGGCGCCTCCGTGTCACCGCCGCCCCGCGGACCCTCCGGGCCTTCCGCGGGCGGCTGTCCGCCGCCCCCGTCGGGCCCGTCCGGGTCGGTGTCGGGATCGTCGTCGCCCCCGAACTCCTCCAGCGTCTCGTCGAGCTTGTCCTCGTCCAGACCGGGCGCGTCGAAGGGGTTCCGCCGCCGCCGGTGCGGCAGCGCCAGCAGCGCCGCCTGCCGCACGTCCTCGGCGAGCACGTCCGTCCGCCCGGCCCAGGCGGCCAGCGCGGTCGCCGTGCGCGCCATCACGATGTCGGCCCGCATGCCGTCCACCTCGAACGCCGCGCAGGTCGCCGCGATCTGCCGCAGCGCCCCGTCCCCGAGCCGCACCGACGGCAGCAGCTCCCGCGCCGCCACGATCCGCGCCCGTACGGCGGCCTCCTCCTCGGCCCACCGGGCGGCGAAGGCCGCCGGGTCGTCGTCGTACGCCAGCCGCCGCCGGACGACCTCCACCCGCTGGTCGGGTTCGCGCGAGGCGGCCACCTCGACGGTCAGCCCGAACCGGTCGAGGAGCTGCGGCCGCAGCTCGCCCTCCTCCGGATTCATGGTCCCGACCAGCAGGAACCGCGCCGCGTGCCGTACGGAGACGCCCTCGCGCTCGACGTACGAGGCGCCCATCGCCGCCGCGTCCAGCAGCAGGTCGACCAGGTGGTCGTGGAGGAGGTTGACCTCGTCGACGTAGAGGATCCCCCGGTGCGCGTCGGCCAGCAGACCGGGCTCGAACGCCTTCACGCCCTCCGCCAGCGCCCGCTCGATGTCGAGCGCGCCGACCAGCCGGTCCTCGGAGGCGCCGACGGGCAGTTCGACCATGCGGGCGGGCCGCGCGGCACCGCCGCCGGTTTCGTGCGGACCGTCGGGACAGGCCGGGTCCGGAGCCGAGGGATCACAGGAGAAGCGGCAGCCGGGCACCACGGCGACCTCCGGCAGCAGCGCCGAGAGCGCGCGGACCGCCGTCGACTTCGCCGTGCCCTTCTCGCCGCGCACCAGCACCCCGCCGACCGCCGGGGAGACGGCGTTCAGCAGCAGCGCGAGCCGCAGGTCGTCCTGGCCGACGACGGCCGTGAACGGAAAGGGGGTGGTCACTGGTCGTCGCCCTCCAGATCGCCTTCGAGTTCCAGGTAGGTGGCGCGCAGCCGCTCCAGCGTGTCCGCGTCCGGCTCCGCCCACAGTCCGCGGTCGGCGGCCTCCAGCAGCCGCTCGGTGATGCCGCGCAGCGCCCAGGGGTTGGACTTCTTCATGAAGTCCCGGTTCTCCGCGTCGAAGACGTACTCCGCACTGAGCTTCTCGTACATCCAGTCGTCCACGACCCCGGCCGTGGCGTCGTAGCCGAAGAGGTAGTCGACGGTCGCCGCCATCTCGAAGGCACCCTTGTAGCCGTGGCGCCGCATCGCCGCCATCCACCGCGGGTTGACCACGCGGGCGCGGAAGACCCGGTGCGTCTCCTCGCCCAGCGTCCGGGTCTTCACCTGGTCCGGGGTGGCCGAGTCACCGACGTACGCCTCCGGACTCGACCCCGTCAGGTGCCGCACCATGGCGACCATCCCGCCGTGGTACTGGAAGTAGTCGTCCGCGTCGACGAGGTCGTGTTCGCGCGTGTCGACGTTCTTCGCCGCCACCGCGATCCGCCGGAACGCCGTCTCCATGTCCCCGCGCGCCGCCCGCCCGTCGAGCCCGCGCCCGTAGGCGTAGCCGCCCCAGACCGCGTACACCTCGGCGAGGTCCGCGTCCGAGCGCCAGTTCCGCGCGTCGATCAGCGGCAGCAGGCCCGCCCCGTACGCCCCCGGCTTCGAGCCGAAGATGCGGGCCGTGGCCCGTCGCCGGTCGCCGTGCTCGGCGGTGTCCTCGTCGGCGTGGGCGCGCACGAAGTTCCGGTCGGCGGGCTCGTCCAGCTCCGCCACCGCCCGCACCGCGTCGTCGATCAGCCCCACCACGTGCGGGAACGCGTCCCGGAAGAACCCGGAGATGCGGACCGTCACGTCGATGCGCGGCCGGCCCAGCTCCTCCAGGCCGACCACCTCGAACCCGGTCACCCGCCGCGACGCGTCGTCCCACACCGGACGGCACCCCAGCAGCGCGAGGATCTCGGCGATGTCGTCGCCCTGGGTGCGCATCGCCGACGTGCCCCACACCGTCAGGCCGACGGACTTCGGGTACTCGCCCGTGTCCTGCAGGTACCGCTGCACCAGCGAGTCCGCGAGCGACTGACCGACCTCCCAACTCAGCCTGGAGGGGATCGCCTTGGGATCGACGGAGTAGAAGTTCCGCCCGGTCGGCAGGACGTTGACCAGCCCGCGCGTGGGCGAACCCGACGGCCCCGCCGGGACGTAACCGCCGTCCAGCGCCCGCAGGACGTTCCCGATCTCGTCCGTCGTCCGGGCCAGCCGGGGCACGACCTCCTCGCACGCGAACCGCACCACGGCCACCGCGTCGGGCAGTTCCGTGCCCAGCGCCTCCCGCACCAGCGCGGGGACCGCGTCGGCCGCCCAGCCGCGCTCCTCCATCCCCTCCGCGATCCGCCGGCACAGCCGCTCCAGCAGGTCGATCGCGTCGGCGCCGGTGCGCGCCGGGCCGTCCACCAGGTCCGTCAGCTCCACCGGAACCTTCACCGGCGCGCCCGGTTCGGCCAGCAGCTCCTTCTCCACCAGCCCGAAGTGTTCGGCCAGTGCGGCCCGCAGCCCCGGCAGCGCGTTCGCCCGCCCGCCCCAGACCTGCGAGGCGCGCAGCACCGCCAGGACGAGGTTCACGCGCGGCTCGCCGACCGGGCCGCCGCCGAGGACGTGCAGGCCGTCCCTGATCTGCACGTCCTTGATCTCGCACAGGTAGCCGTCGATGTGCATGACGAACTCGTCGAAGTCGTCGTCGTCCGGCTGGTCGTCCACGTGCAGGTCGTGGTGGAGCTCGGCGGCCTTCACCAGCGTCCAGATCTGCGCGCGGACCGCCGGCGCCTTCGCCGGGTCCAGGTCGGAGACCAGCGCGTACTCGTCGAGCAGCTGCTCCAGCTTCGCGAGGTCGCCGTAGGTGTCGGCCCGTGCCATCGGCGGCACCAGGTGGTCGACCACCGTGGCGTGCCCGCGCCGCTTGGCCTGGGTGCCCTCGCCGGGGTCGTTGACGATGAACGGGTAGACCAGCGGCAGCTCGCCGAGGACCGCGTCCGGCGCGCACCCGGCGCTCAGCCCCAGCCCCTTGCCCGGCAGCCACTCCATCGTGCCGTGCTTGCCCATGTGCACGATCGCGTCGGCGCCGAAACTGTTCTCCAGCCACCGGTAGGCCGCCATGTAGTGGTGCGACGGCGGCATGTCGGGGTCGTGGTAGATCGCGATCGGGTTCTCCCCGAAACCGCGCGGCGGCTGGATCATCACCACGACGTTCCCGAACCGGAGCGACGCCAGGACGATGTCGTCCCCGTCGACGTACAGCGACCCCGGCGGCTCGCCCCACGCCTGGCGCATCCCGTCCCGCAGCTCGGGATCCAGCTTCTCGAACCAGGCCCGGTAGTCCGCCAGCGGCACCCGCGCGGGCGCGGCGGCCAGCTGCTCCTCGGTCAGCCACTCGACGTCGTGCCCGCCGGCCTCGATCAGCCGGTGGATCAGCTCGTCGCCGTTGTCGGGGTAGTCGGTCAGGGCGTAGCCCGCCTCCCGCAGCGCGTCCAGCACCCGTACCGCCGAGGCCGGGGTGTCGAGCCCCACCGCGTTGCCGACGCGCGAGTGCTTCGTCGGGTACGCGGTGAAGACCAGCGCCAGCTTCTTCTCCGCGTTCGGCTTGTGCCCCAGCCGGGCGTGCCGTACGGCGATCCCGGCCACCCGCGCGGCCCGCTCCGGGTCGGCGACGTACACCGGGACGTCGTCCGGGCCCTGCTCCTTGAAGGAGAACGGGACCGTGATCAGCCGGCCGTCGAACTCCGGGATGGCGACCTGCATCGCCGCGTCCATGGGGGACAGGGCGGCGTCGGACTCCTCCCACGCGGCGCGCGAGGACGTCAGGCACAGCCCTTGCAGCACCGGCACGTCCAGATCGGCCAGCGCCCCGATGTCCCAGGCCTCCTCGTCACCGCCCGCCGACGCCTGCGAGGCGTGGGTGCCGCCGGCCGCCAGCACGGTGGCGACCAGGGCGTCGGCCTTCGCCAGCAGCCCGTACAGCTCCGGGTCGGCGCCGCGCAGCGAACCGCAGTACACGGGCAGGGCGTTGGCGCCCCGCGCCTCGATCGCGTCGCACAGCGTGTCCACGAAGGCGGTGTTGCCGCTCAGTTCGTGGGCGCGGTAGAAGAGCACGCCGACGGTGGGACGGCCCTCGACCACGGTCCGCTCCCCGTGCAGCCCGTACTCCGGCATCTTGCGCGGCTGTTCGAACCCCTCGCCGGTCAGCAGCACGGTGTCCGACAGGAACCGGGCCAGCTCGGTCAGGTTCTCCGGGCCGCCCTCGACCAGGTACCGCAGCGCCTCCGCGACCACACCGGCCGGCACCGTCGACTCGGCCATGAGTTCCGCGTCCGGCACGGTCTCCCCGCCGAGCAGCACCGCCGGGACCCCGGACGCCTTCAGCGCGGCGAGCCCGTCCTCCCAGGCCCGCTTGCCGCCCAGCAGCCGTACGACGGCGAGGTCCGCCCCGTCCAGCAGTGCGGGCAGCTCGTCCGCCACGTCCACGCGGGTCGGGTTGCCGATCCGGTAGGAGGCGCCGGAGGCACGGGCCGCCAGCAGGTCCGTGTCGGCGGTCGACAACAACAACACAGTGCTCATGCGGGCGCTCCCGGTGGAATGAAAGGCAGTCCTTGTGGCGCGCCGGACTCGATGAGCCGCCACAGCGCGTCCGTGTCCGCGTGCTGTTCGATCAGGTCGCCGAGCCGGTCGAGCTGCTCCTCGCGCAGCGCGGCGAACGAGGTGTCGGGGGCCGGTACGAAGCGGCGTCCCGCGGCCCGCGCCACCTCGCGCAGGAAGGCCCGCCGGAAACCGTCCGACTCCAGCGAGCCGTGCCAGTGCGTGCCCCAGGTCTGTCCGACCCGGCAGCCGTCCAGGAAGGCGTCGCCCCCGAGCACGTCGGCGACCCCGTGATGGATCTCGTACCCCTCGACGGGCTCCCCGAGGGCTTCGCCCGACGGACGCGTGAGGGTCTTCTCCCGCGCGAACCGCACCCGCACGGGCAGCACCCCGAGGCCGTCCACGTGGCCCCGGCGGCTCTCCACGTCGTCCTCGATGTGCTCCCCGAGGACCTGGAAGCCCCCGCAGATCCCCAGCACGGGCCGCCCCTCGGCCGCCCGCCGCCGCAGCGCGTCCGCCAGCCCGCGCTCCCGCAGCCACTGAAGCGCCCGTACGGTGCCGCGCGTCCCCGGCACGACCACCAGGTCGGCGTCGGCCAACTCCTCGGGACGGTCCACGAACCGCACCACGACACCCGGTTCGGCGGCGAGCGCGTCCACGTCGGTGAAGTTGGACATCAGCGGCACCGCGCACACGGCGACCCGCAGCACGTCCTCGCCGACCGGCGCGGCGACCACGGACTCCCGCACGGCGCCGCGCAGCGACACCCTCAGTCCGTCCTCCTCGTCGATGCCGAGCCCGTGCCGGAAGGGCAGCACGCCGTAGGTCCGCCGCCCGGTCAGGCCGTGCAGCATGTCGAGGCCCGGCTCCAGCAGCGACACGTCGCCCCGGAACTTGTTCACCAGGAACCCGGCGACCAGTGCCTGGTCCTCGGGGGAGAGCAGCGCGACGGTGCCGAAGAAGGACGCGAAGACGCCGCCCCGGTCGATGTCGCCGACCACGAGGACCGGCAGCCCGGCGTTCCGGGCGATCCCCATGTTCACGATGTCGGTGCGCCGCAGATTGATCTCGGCCGGGCTGCCGGCCCCCTCACAGATCACCGCGTCATACGTGCCCCGCAACCGCTCCAGACAGTCCAGCACCGTGCCCAGCAGCCGCTGCTGCCGCCCGCCGTGGTAGCCCCGGGCGCTCATCTCGCCGACCGGTCTGCCCAGCAGCACCACCTGGCTGGACCGCTCGCCGCCCGGCTTGAGCAGCACCGGGTTCATCAGCGCGGTCGGCTCGACGCGGCAGGCCTGGGCCTGCATGGCCTGCGCCCGACCGATCTCGGCGCCCTCCCGCGTCACGAACGAGTTCAGCGACATGTTCTGCGCCTTGAACGGCGCGACCTTCACGCCCTGCCGCACCAGCCACCGGCAGATCCCCGCGGTCACCACGCTCTTGCCGGCGTCCGAGGTGGTCCCGGCGACCAGCAGCCCCCCACCGCTCACGACGCACGTCCCTTCATGACGCTCCGCGCGGCGACGCCGGCCGCGAGCGCGAGCCAGCCGACCCGTCGCGAGAGCCGTACCGCCCGGTCGATGTCGGACACGGCCACGGCGCGCCCGCCGCCGCCCAGGACGGGCCGGTGCTCGACCCGTCCGCCGTAGGAGAGGGTCCCGCCGAGCCGTACGCCGAGCGCGCCCGCGAAGGACGCCTCGACGGGCCCGGCGTTGGGGCTCGGGTGCTTCGCCGCGTCCGCGCGCCACGCCCGCACGGCCCCGCGCGGGTCCGGTCCCGCCAGCGCGGCGAGCACGGCGGTCAGCCGCGCCCCCGGCCAGCCGACGACGTCGTCGAGGCGGGCGGAGGCCCAGCCGTAGCGGCGGTAACGGGGGGACTTGTGGCCGACCATCGCGTCCAGCGTGTTGACCGCCCGGAACCCGAGCAGCCCCGGCACCCCGGCGACGGCACCCCACACCAGCGCGCCCACCACGGCGTCGGAGGTGTTCTCGGCGACGGACTCGACCACCGCGCGGGCGATCCCGTCGGCGTCCAGGGCCTGCGGGTCCCGGCCGCACAGGTGCGGCAGCCGTGCCCGGGCCGCCTCGACGTCCCCGGCCTCCAGCGCCCGTCCGATGGTGCGGGCCTCCCGGGCCAGCGAGGTGCCGCCGACCACGGCCCAGGTGGCGACACCGGTCAGGACGGCGGAGGCGGCGGGGGAGGGGCGTACGAGGCGCGCGGCCAGGCTCCCCAGGGCGACGGTCCCGCCGACGCACACGGCGGTGTGCACGGCGCCCCGGCCCCGGTCGTCCCGCCACAGCACCCGTTCCACGGCGGCCGCGGCCCGCCCGAAAGCGGCGACCGGATGCCCTCGGCGGGGATCGCCGAGCAGCAGGTCGCCGAGGAGGCCGGCGGCGGCACCGTACGCGAACACGCGATCGGCACCCATGGGGTCAGCCGGTGACGGGTCCGGCGGGAGTGGCCCCGGAGCGGGGCGGTGTGTCGCTGATCGACCTCGGCAGGCAGCCGCGCATGGCGTTATGTCCTCACTCAGGGTGTCCACGCCCTGGTTCGACGAGACCGGCGGTGAGAGTTCCTGGCTCCCGGGGTGTTCACCCCGGTGACAGTGGCGGGACCGCGCCGGAATCGCACCGGCTTCCTCTCCTGCCGCCGTAGTGGCTGAGGCAGTCCACCACGGCCCCGGAAGGGCCGTCAACTTGCCGTTGACCTGCGGGGCTGAAGTGTGCTGAGGCCCACAGAGGGGCTCCGGCGGGTGAATCCGTGAACGGGGGGGCGCGGGAGTGCGCGCACGCGAGCGGGGGGGGGGGGGGGCGCGGGGGCCCCCCCCCCCCCCCCCCGCGGGGCGGCCGCGGGCGGGCCGCGCAAGACGGGGTGGAGGCGCGACGCGG
>NZ_JBEORT010000097.1:0-27028 GCF_040302425.1 Streptomyces sp. NPDC126497 | reverse complement strand
CGGCCCTCGACACCCCTTCCCCCCGCGCCCCCTTCCCCGTGACGTGCGGAAGCGGGGCCCCCCCCGGGGCCCCCCCGGGGGCCCCCCGCGGGGGGGCGCTCCCGCGGCCGGGGCGGGGCGCCCCCCCGCGACCGTTCCCGCGCCGAGGCCTTCGCCGCGGCGCACGGCGTGGAGCGGACCCTCGGCTCGTACGCCGAGCTGCTGGCCGACCCCGAGGTCGACGTCGTCTACAACCCGCTCGCCAACGGCCTGCACGGCCCGTGGAACCTGGCGGCGCTGGCGGCCGGCAAGCACGTCCTGAGCGAGAAGCCGTCGGCGAGCAACGCGGCGGAGGCGGAGGAGGTGCGGGAGGCGGCGGCGAAGTCCGGCACCGTCTTCATGGAGGCGTTCCACTACCTCTTCCACCCGCTCACCCGGCGTCTGCACGAGCTGCTGGCCTCCGGTGAGCTGGGCGAACTCCGTCACGCGGAGGCCATGGTGGCGATCCCCGCCCCGGAGGCCGGCGACCCCCGCTGGTCGTTGCCGCTGGCCGGCGGCGCCCTGATGGACCTGGGCTGCTACGCCCTGCACGCGCTGCGCGTGCTCGCCCCCTGGGCGGGCGGCGCACCGCGCCCGCTGTCCGCGCGGGCCGGTGAACGGCAGGGCGCTCCCGGCGTGGACGAGTGGCTGGACGCCGACCTGGAGTTCCCGTCCGGCGCGACGGGCAGCGCCCGCTGCCACATGGCGTACGGGCGGCTGGAGATGAGCATCCGCCTCGTCGGCAGCCGGGGCGAGGCGACGGCCCCGAACTTCGTGCTCCCGCAACTGGACGACCGTGTCGTGATCCGCACTCCGGAGGGCGAACGCACGGAGCACCTCGGCACCCGGTCGTCGTACACGTACCAGCTGGAGGCGTTCGCCGCCCGCGTGCGCGCGGGCGCGGCGCTCCCGCTGGACGCGGACGACGCGGTGGCGACCATGCGGTTGATCGACGCGTGCTACGGGGCCGCGGGGCTCGCCCCGCGGCCCCGCAGCACGGTCTGACTGCAGCTTGTGGACGACCCGCTCGACGTTCGCATCGGTGATCTTCCGCGGGACACCGGACCGCGGCTCGTCGGACAGGCCGTCCAGGCCCCGCTCCAGGAAGCGCCGCCGCCAGGTGCGGACCTTGTCCGGAGAGGCACCCAGCCGGCGCGACACCTCCGTGATCGCGTCTCCCTCGGCGCGCTCCAGCACGATCCGCGACCTCTGGGCCAGCGCCTGCGCCGTCGAGCGACGACGCACCCAGCCCTCCAGCACGGCCCGCTGGGCATCGGCCACCGACAACGACGGAAGCTTCGGACCCGGACGACTCATGCCGAACCAACGACGAATCTCCGGCTCAGGTCACTAGCAGGTGGAAGCCGTGTCGATCCGGATGCCGGTCACGGTGTACGCGGACGAGAAGTAGATCTCATGGCCCGGCGAGAGACAGACGTACTGGGTCGCTCCGGTGCTGTTGACGGTGTAGCGGAGGTAGGCCCGATCGTCGTTGCGGGTGTTCAGCACCCAGTTGGAGCCGCGGCTGTAGGTGCCGAGACTCTGGTAGGAGGTGGTGACGTCCCGGTAGGCGGCCGAGGGCGCCGAGTTCCTCCAGTCGCTGTCGGTGAGGTAGAAGCAGACTCGGGGGTACTCGCAGTTCTTGTACGCCGCAGTGGTCGCCGAAGCGGCCGGGGCCATGGTCAGCGCGGCGGAGGCGAGCGCGAGCGCGCCGGCGACGACGACTCGTTTCATGGTTTCTCCAGGGTGATCGGTACGGGCGGGCACGGTCTGCTCCGCCTGGTGGATGTTCTGCGAGGTGGTGCACCGCTTGGCTCAACCGAAGCGGTACTGAGCGTTGCCCTCCGCCGTGCCCCTTGGACGGCGTCGGACAGTGACTGCACCGCCCGGCACCGTATCCGCAGCATGCCGGGCTGTCGGCCCACTCAGCAGTCGGACGGGCCACATCACCAGGACCGACCGGCGAGGATCCGGACCCGATGACGCCGAGGTCAGCGACAGTGAGGGAACGGGGCGGGAATTCGAACCGCGCCAGTCGGTCGTACTCCCGTTCAGGACGGGTCGAGCCGGATCGAGTTGTAGGGCGTCAGGTCGATGTCCCAGTAGGCCCACGAGGACAGCTTGCTCGTGCAGTTGGTTCCGTCGCTGTTGATGCACAGCCGGGTCGTGGCACCGCCGGTCTGGTTGTTGAACCACCGGTGGACCCCGTACTCGTCGTACAGCTTGTACACGCCGTAGTCGTAGTACCGGTGCTCCGGACTTCCGCCGTTCCAGCCGGCGTACGAGTACAGGCACACGTAGCCCAGGTTGCAGCCCTGGTAGTTGGACTGCTGGGCGCTGACCTGACCCGCCTGCGCCGTGGTACCGGTGGCAAGGACGGCACCGGCCACAAAAGCGGCCACGGTGACATTCCTGGTGATTTTGCCCATGGTGCTCCTTTCTCGGTATTCGTGCATTGCGAACACGCTGCGGTCAGACCCTGGCAGCCCTTGAGCGGTCAACGTCCCACCGTGTACGCGCCCAGTTCGTCCGATGCTCCAGCTCATGGGGTTTGCGCTGTGGATGTGACAGCACATGCGCATCGCTGGATCTGATCCGCTCGAGGCGCACATGCTCGGCGAGTGCTTCACGTGACTTCACTGTGCGCGCCAGCGGTGCAGCCGGAGCGCATGCCGAGTGCAGTCCTGGTGCAGTTCGGGTGCAGCCCAGCCGGGCGCGCGTCCGCCGGTGTCCGTACGAGGCTGGATATACGTCTGGCGGTGCATGTCTTGCCTACGGCACGGTTGACACGAAAGGCTGGACAGCGGGCGGCACGTATGTGAAACGGCGGGCTGCGCGGGGAATCTGGGGAGTCGCGTGGAGTTCCGTGTGCTCGGCCCGGTGGAGGTCTGGCGGCAGGGACAGAGGCTGCCGCCCTTCGCGCAGAAACCGACCTCACTTCTTGTGGCAGGACTGGTGGACGCCGGCCAGGTCGTAACGGTGGAGCGCCTGGTCGACGCCGTGTGGGGCGAGGACCCCCCGGCCACCGCGGCCAAACTGGTGCAGAGTTACGTCGCGAGGCTGCGCCGGGTCCTGCACCAGCCGGGCACCCCGGAAATCATCGTCACCCGCCCGCGCGGCTACCTCTTCCAGCCGCAGAAGGCGCACTTCGACCTGCACCAGTTCCTGGCGCTGCTGGAGCGCGGCCGTGCACAGGCAGGAAAGGGTGAGCACACAGCCGCCGCAGAGACGCTCGCGGCGAGCCTTGACCTGTGGCGTGGTCCGGCGCTCGGCAGCCCGACGACCCCGGTCCTCCAGGTGGAGGCGGCCCGGTTGGAGGAGCTGCGGCTGAATGCGCTCGAGCAGATGCTCAGGGCGCGGCTGGAGGCGGGAGGCGGGGCCGAGCTGGTCGGCGAACTGACCCGTTTGGTGGCCGCGCATCCACTGCGCGAGCAGCTGCGCGGTCTGTTGATGAGGGCCCTGGACCGCTGTGGGCGCCGGGCGGATGCGTTGCGCGCGTACCGGGACGGCCATCGGCTCTTGCGCACCGAGCTGGGGATCGAGCCGAGCCGCGAGCTGAAGGACTTGCACGCTCGGCTGCTCGCCGCAGACGGTCCGGCCGCCGACGGAACCGACGGAGCAGGGCAGCGTGCCCACCCGCTGCGGCAGCTGCCGGTTACGAACCGGAGGATACCGCCGCCTGCGCAGTTGCCGAGCGCGCCAAACCATCTGACCGGCCGCGGTGTCGAGGCGGGCCGGCTGGCCCGGGCGCTGCTCGATGCCGATAGCCCGGGGCGGGTCTGTGCCATCCACGGCATGGCGGGGGTGGGCAAGACGGCACTCGCCCTGCAGGTGGCACACCAGGTGGCGACGGTGTTTCCGGACGGACAGCTGTACGCCAACCTGAGCGGCGCCGACCCCGGTCAGGCAGCCGATCCGGGCGAGGTGATCGCGGGATTTCTCCGCGCATTGGGTGTACGCCCCCGGCGGATACCCGCCGCACTGCCCGAACGCACCGCGTACTACCGCACCCTCTTGTCCCGCCGACGCGTTCTGGTCGTCCTGGACGACGCCGCCGGCGACCGCCAGGCACAACCGCTGCTGCCGGGCAGTGGTAGCGGAAGCGGTGTGATCGTCACCGGCCGTCACCCTCTGCCGGGCCTGAACCCACATGTGCGCATCGGGCTGGACGTGCTCGATCCGGACAGCGCCGTCGAACTTCTCGCCCGACTGGTCGGCGCCGACCGAGTAGCGGCCGAGCCCGCGGCGGCCGCTGAGATCACCCGGCTGTCCGGCTCTCTCCCCCTCGCCCTACGGATCGTGGGATCACGCCTGAGCATGCGCAGCAGATGGCCACTGCGGTCGCTGGCCGACCGGCTGCGCAGCGAACATCACCGCTTGGACGAGATGGCCTACGGGGATTTGGACGTACGCGCCTCGATCACGATCAGCTATCAGGCGCTGTCCGGTCCCGAACGCCGCGCGTTGCGCCTGCTGGGGATGACCAACGCACTCGACTTCGCGCCCTGGATCGTCGCCCCGCTCCTGGACGTCGGTGTGCCAAAGGCGCAGCAGCTGGTCGAACGACTGGCCGACGTTCATCTGCTGGAGCCGTTAGGGGCAGACGGTACTGGCCAGGTCCGCTATCGCTTCCACGATTTGGTGCAGCTGTACGCACGGGAGCGGGCGGAGCACGAGGAGTCCATGGGGGACCGCCGAGAAGCGGCCGGCCGACTGCTTCGCACCTGGCTGGCGCTCATCGGCCGGGCCAGCACCCTTGAACCCACCGGCATCGTCCACCTCACGCCTGGAGCCGACACCGCCGACAGTCCCGCCCCGACCGTCGCTGCGACGCTGCTGCATCATCCTCGGGCGTGGCTGGAGGCCGAGCACGCGTCACTGGTGGCCGGAGTCGGCTTGGCCTGCCGTCTCGGCCTGGACAAAGAGGCATGCGCCCTCACGTCAGCGCTCGTCCAGGCGTCCTTCCGGGTCAACAACCAATTCGATCAGTGGTGGCGCACCCACGAGACGGCACTCACGACCGCGAAGAACGCGGGAAACCTGCACGGTGAGGCAGTGCTGCTCGTCGGCTTGGGGCAACTGCGTTACGAGCAGGACCGGTTCGCCGACGCGAACCACTACTTCCGCGAGGCACTGGCCACCTTCCGGCGTCTGGGAGACATCGCCGGCCAGGCGACGGCCTTGTCCGGGATCGCGGTGGCCAGCCGCGAGCAGGGCCACTTCGCCGAGGCCATGGCCTGCCTGGAACAGGCACTCCCCCGATTCCGTCGGCTCCACGACGCAGTGGGAGTGGCCCAGGTCTGCTACGACATCGGCTTCATCCACCGCGAGCAGGGACGCTTCGACGAAGCGACGGACCACCTGCACACGGCGCTGGAGATCTACCGGTCCCTCGGCAGCCGACGCGGACAGGCTCTGACCCTACGGTCACTCGGGCTGGTCCACCGCGCCGGCGGCGACCTCACTGCTGCAGAAGAAACATGCTCCGCAGCACTGCGCCTCCTGCAGGAGACCGACGACCAGCTGATGGTGGCCTATGCCGTCCAAGCCCTGGCCAAGGCGCACTTCCGCCAACGACCCGGTACCGCGCAGGCACCCGCGCTCCTCGACGCACTGCGCGTGTGCCAGAAGCTCGACGACAGCTTCGGCGAAGCACTCATGCTGCGCACACTCGGCGAGCTCTACCTGTCCGCAGGCGCCCTGGGGAAGGCCGCAGCCTACCTCGAGCAGGCACTGGACCGATGGACACAGCTCAGCCTCCCAGTATTCCGCGCACGCACCCTGCGCGATCAAGCCCTCCTCCACGAAAAGCTCGGTGACTCGATCACCGCCCATGCCCTGCGCCAAGAAGCACTGGAAACATTTCAGCTCTACGGCACCCGAGAGCGCACAGAAATCCGCACGACCAACACAGGCACCCGCCAGACCACAGAAAGCCACTGAACCTCTTTCATCCTGAATAGCCGCAGGTCAGTAGTACGTGGATGGCTTGAACGGCGCAGCTGATGCGGCGAGTGGAGGAGCGTGCTCTGCGCATGATGTGCCAGGACTTGAGCCGGGCGAAGGCGCGTTCGCCGGGGCTCTCAGATCGCATTCATGATCTCGCGCAGCTCGTGCTCGGGCGGCCGCCCGAACGCCAGGGCCCGGCGGCGGCGCTCGCACCGCCAGGCCGCCAGGACCGGCTCGACCAGCTCCCAGCGGGCATCGGACAGGTCACTCGGATACGCACGACGTTCGCTCATGACCTGGACGTACCGCCGGCAGGTGAGTGCGCCCAGGCGCGCGTTCTGCCTCGTGGAAGCACGCGGCTCAATCAGGCGCCCTGGAATGAAACAGGCACGAACCGCCTCCGGCCCCACCCGTCACCTCATCCAGTCCTTGAACCCCACTCGGAACGGCAGCCTCATCAGCACCGCACCAGCCCACCGCAGAAAAGCGGCGATGACAACGCATGACAGATGAAAACGACCTCTGGGAGCCGCCTGACCGTGGGCGGTCACCGGTACAGCGCGGGTTTCTCCACCAGGTCCACCCGCACCCGGCCGCCCTCCTCCAGCGCCCGCACCCCCGCCTCGCACACGGCCGCCGCGGCGTAGCCGTCCCAGGTGCCGGGGCCGGTGACCTCGCCGCGACGGGTGGCGTCGACCCAGGCCCGGATCTCGTCGTCGTAGGCCTGGGCGAAGCGTTCGGTCCAGTCCTGGGGGATGGTGCCGCCCCAGCGGCCGGCCGTGTGGGTGACCAGGGCGTGGCCGTCGCCGATGCGGGCGGTGCCGCGTTCGCAGACCGCTTCGGCCTGCACCTGATAGCCGAAGCCGCAGTTGACGAAGATCTCGACGTCGCTGAGCGCGCCGCCGTCGGTCTCCAGGACGACGAACTGCGGGTCGTGCAGGCCGTCGGGGGCGCCGGAGGAGGGGGCGGGGCGCAGGACCGTGACGGCGGTGATCTCGTGGCCGAGGAGCCAGCGGGTGGCGTCCACCTCGTGGGCCACGGAGTCGCTGATGAGCATCGCGCTGGTGAAGAAGGGCGGGCTGGCCACGTTGCGGTGCCGGTTGTGCAGCATCAGCGGGCGGCCCAGCCGTCCGCTCCCCAGCAGGGCTTTCAGGCGCACGTACTCGGTGTCGTAGCGGCGCATGAAGCCGACCTGGACGCGACGGTGGCCGAGTGCCTGTTCGGCCTCCATGACGCGCAGGGCGGAGGCCGCGTCGGGGGTGAGCGGCTTCTCGCACAGGACGGGCAGGTCGTGCTCGAGCGCGGCGAGCAGCGCGGCCTCGTGGGCCGGCCCGGAGGAGGCGATGAGCACGGCGTCGACGCCGGCCGCCGCCATCGCGGCGGCCGGGTCGGTGTGGACGGTGCAGCCCTCGACGCCGGCGGCGACGGCCTCGGCCCGGTCGGCGTCGACGTCCGCGACGGCGGCGACCCGCGCGCCGCTGACGACCCGGTCGATACGGCGTACGTGGTCGGCGCCCATGCGGCCGGTGCCGATGACGGCGATGCCGAGCGGTTCGCGCCGGTTCATCTCTCGCCTCCCCCTCGGGTGGTCAGGCGCCGCAGGAACGGAGGAACCTGCGGGTGCGGACGGCGATCGGCAGCGGCTTGTCCGGCTCGCAGGGGTACATGTCCTGCTCGACGATGGCGAACAGGTCCACGCCCAGTTCCTGCGCGGCCGTGAGGACCGGGCCCAGCTCGGGGACGCCGGCGGGCGGTTCGCACATCACCCCGCGCTGCACGGCCGGCCCGAACGGGACCTCGTTCTCGACGACGTCGGCGAGGATCTCCGGGTCGACCTGCTTGAGGTGGAGGTAGCCGATGCGCTCGCCGTAGGTCTCGATCAGCTTGACGCTGTCGCCGCCGCAGTAGGCGTAGTGGCCGGTGTCCAGGCAGAGGTTGACCAGGCGGGAGTCGGTCGAGTCGAGGAAGCGCTCGACGTGCTCCTCGGTGTCGATGTGGGTGTCGGCGTGCGGGTGGACGACGATGTCCAGGCCGTACGCGTCCCGCACCTCGCGGCCGAGGCGTTCCATGCCCTTGGTGAGGTGGCCCCACTGCTCGGTGGTGAGCTCCGGGGGCTCCAGGATCTCGGCGGTCTTGTCGTCGCGCCAGAAGGACGGGATGACGACGAGGTGCTTCGCGCCCATGTCCCGGGTGAGCGCGGCGACCCGGCCGACCTGCTCCCAGGTGGCGTCCCATGCGGCCGGGCCGCGGTGCAGGCCGCAGAAGATGGTGCCGGCGGAGACCTTGAGGCCGCGCTTGCCCACCTCGTCGCCGAGGCGGGCCGGGTCGGTGGGGAGGTAGCCGTAGGGGCCGAGTTCGATCCAGGAGTAGCCGGCCTCGGCGACCTCGTCGAGGAAGCGCTGCCAGGGCACCTGCCGCGGGTCGTCGGGGAACCAGACGCCCCAGGAGTCGGGGGCGGAACCGACCCGGATGCGGTCGAGCGCGACTGCCATGTCAGGACTTTCCTTCCGGGGTTGCGGCCGCGGGGGCCTGGAGGTCGCCCTCCTCGGGGAGTTCCTCGGTGTCGACGCCGCCGACCTGTGCCAGCTCGTGCTTGAGGGCGGCCAGTTCGGCGCCGCCGGCCATGTGGTTGGTCAGTTCTTCGAGGCCGACCTCGCTGCGGGGGGCGGAGAGCTCCATGGTGCCCAGGCGCAGCACGCTGAAGTGGTCGCCGACCATGTAGGCGTGGTGCGGGTTGTGGGTGATGAAGATGACGCCGAGGCCGCGGTCGCGGGCCATCGCGACGTACTTCAGGACCACGCCGGACTGCTTGACGCCGAGGGCGGCGGTCGGCTCGTCGAGGATGAGGACGCGGGCGCCGAAGTGGACGGCGCGGGCGATGGCGACGCACTGGCGCTGGCCACCGGAGAGGGTGCCGATGGGCTGTTCCAGGTCGTCCAGGACGATGCCCATGTTGCGCAGTTCCTCGTCGGCCGTCCGTTTCATCCGGTCGATGTCGAGGCGGCGGACGGGCCAGGGCCCCTTGGTCATCTCGGAGCCGAGGAAGAAGTTGCGCCACACCGGCATCAGGGGGACGACCGCGAGGTCCTGGTAGACGGTGGCGATGCCCTTGTCGAGGGCCTCGCGCGGGGTGGAGAAGCGCACCGGCTCGCCGTCGACGAGGAACTCGCCCTCGGTGTGCTGGTGCAGCCCCGAGATGATCTTGATGAGGGTGGACTTGCCGGCGCCGTTGTCGCCGAGGACGCAGGTCACCTCGGAGGGGCGCACGGTGAGGTCGACGCCGTGCAGGGCGCGGACGTTGCCGTAGGACTTGCCGGCGCCGCGGAGTTCGACCAGGGGGCGGTCGCCGTCGGCGGGGGTGTCATCGAGGACGGCACCGTGGGTGCCGGTGGTCTTGTCGGTCATCGCGGTCACCTCCGGGTCGCCTGGCGCTGGACCCACAGATTGATGAGGACGGCGCCGAGCAGCATCACGCCGAGGAAGGCCTTGAACCAGTCGGGGTTCCAGCCGGCGTAGACGATGCCCTGCTGCACCATGCCGAACATGAAGGCGCCGAAGACCGGGCCGATCGCGGAGCCGGCGCCGCCGGTGAGCAGACAGCCGCCGATGACCGCCGCGGCGATGTAGATGAGCTCCTGGCCCACGCCCTCGCCGGACTGCACGGTGTTGAAGGAGAACAGGTTGTGCATGCCGACGAACCAGGCGCCGAAGCCGACCAGCACGAACAGCGAGATCTTGGTGAAGGTGACGGGGACGCCGACCGCGCGGGCGCTCTCCTTGTTGCCGCCGACGGCGAAGACCCAGTTGCCGTACTTGGTGCGCAGCAGCACCCAGGTGGCGAGGGCGGCGAAGACGAGCCACCACACCACGGTGATCTTCACCTGGACGCCGGCGACGTCGAAGCCGGAGGCGAAGAGCGCCTTGGCCTGGTCGAAGCCGTCCATGTCGACGACGCTGTCGGTGGCGACGTTGCCGGTGACCAGCTTGGTCACCGCCAGGTTCACGCCCTGCAGGATCAGGAAGGTGCCGAGGGTGACCAGGAAGCTGGGCAGCCCGGTCCTGACCAGCATCCAGCCGTTGAACGCGCCGATCCCCAGGGAGACCACCAGGGCGACGATCACGCCCGTCCACACGTTCAGGGTGAGCTGGTAGCTGAGCATGCTCGCGGTCAGCGCCGAGGTGACGACGGCGACGCCGGCCGAGAGGTCGAACTCGCCGCCGATCATCAGCAGGGCCACGGGCAGCGCCATGATCCCGATGACCGAGGACTGGTACAGGATGTTCGCCATGGAGCTGCCGTCCCGCACCGGCGGCGCGGCGAACAGGAAGAACACCATGACGGCCACGGCTCCGAGGAACACGCCGACCTCGGGGCGGGCGAGGAGCCGCAGTGCGAGCGGGCGCCGCACGGTGCGGCCGTCGCTCTGTCTCGGGCCGGGGGCCGGCGGTGGGGTCACCGCCGGCCCGGCCTGTGGGGCCGTGCTCATCACCGCGTGCCCTTCGCGGCGTACTCGGAGACCGCGTCGACGTTGGACTTGTCGACGAACGCCGGACCGGTCAGCACCGGCTGCTCACCGCCGCCGCTGTAGTTGCCGTTGTTCTTGTAGAGCCACAGGCCGTCGACGGCGAGGTAACCCTGCAGGTAGGGCTGCTGGTCCACGGCGAACTCGATGTCGCCGGCCTCGATCGCCTTGGTCAGCTCCTTGTTGAGGTCGAAGGTGGCGACCTTCGCCTTGCTGCCCGCGTCGCCCACCGACTGCACCGCGGTCGGCGCGAAGGGCGCGCCGAGGGTGACGACGTAGTCGATGGAGGAGTCCTGCTTCAGCTTCGCGGTGATCGTCGACTTCACCGACGGCATGTCGGTGCCGTTGACGTTGAGGATCTGGGTCTCGCCCTCGAAGGTCTCCTTCACCCCGTCGCACCGCTGGGTCAGGCCGACGTTGCCCTGCTCGTGGACGACGCAGACGGCGTTCTTCGCGCCGACCTCGTTCAGCTTCTTGCCGAACGCCTCGCCCGCCACCGACTCGTCCTGGCCGAAGAACTCCAGCAGGCCGAGGTCCTGCCAGTCGCTCAGCCCGGAATTGAGGCCGACGACGGGGATGCCGGCCGCGTCCGCCTTGGCTATGACGGCCTTCAGCGCGTCCGGCTTGGCGAGGGTGACCGCGATGCCGTCGACCTTCTGGTCGATCGCGTTCTGCACCAGGGTGGCCTGGCCGCCGGCGTTCGGGTCGGCGGAGTAGACGAGGTCGACGTTGTCCTTGGCGGCGGCGGCCTCGGCGCCCTTGCGGACGATGTCCCAGAAGGTGTCACCGGGCGCCTGGTGGGTGACCAGGGCGACCTTCATGCGGGGCGTCGACGCCTTGCCCGCGGAGGCGTCGGCTCCGCCCTCCTCGGACTTCTTGCCCCCGGAACCGCTGGAGCAGCCGGCGAGGGTCAGGGCGGCTGCCGCCGCGACCGCGACGAACGGCGCGATTCTGCGGGAGCGGGTGTGCGAAGAGCGGTCCATCTGTCCTGCACCTCACTGTGCTACGCGGGAAAGGGCGGGATTCCGAGGATCCGGTGCCCGGAGCCTCGGGAGTCCGGGGGGCTGTGCCATGGAACACGGCGGTCATGCTGGGACGCGATCCAATCCCCAGAACCGCCTGCTGTCAATACTTTGTCAAGACATCATTTCACTAACTAGTCCGAATGTAAGTACAAACTATTGACATCGCCGCCCTTCGAGACCTACACCTGTGAGGCGGCAGGTCCCGGAAACCACGCCCCACCGTGGCAGGGCACCCCGGGACCCGCATCCCCAGCAGCTCGAGGAGCGTCGCTCAATGGCCGTCCCACCACACTATTTCGACCTGATCACCATGGGCCGCATCGGGGTCGATCTTTATCCACTGGAGACCGGAGTTCCGCTGGCGCGGGTGGAGACCTTCGGGAAATTCCTGGGCGGATCGGCCGCCAATGTCGCGGTGGCGGCCGCCCGGATGGGTCGCTCCGCGGCCCTCATCACGCGCACCGGCGAAGACCCTTTCGGCACCTTTCTGCACGAGGCGCTGAAGGGGTTCGGCGTGGACGACCGCTGGGTCACCCCGGTCGCCGCGTACCCCACCCCCCTCACGTTCTGCGAGATCTTCCCGCCGGACGACTTCCCGCTGTACTTCTACCGCCGCCCCAAGGCCCCCGACCTGGAGATCCGCGCCGACGAGCTGGACCTGGCCGCCGTGCGCGCGGCCGGGATCTTCTGGGTCACCGGCACCGGACTGAGCGAGGAGCCCAGCCGCTCGGCCACCCTCACCGCCCTGGAGGCCCGCGCCGAGGCCGGCACCACCGTCTTCGACCTGGACTGGCGCCCCATGTTCTGGCAGGACCCGGACCGGGCCCGCCCGCACTACCGCGAGGCACTGCGGCACGCCACGGTCGCGGTCGGCAACCTCGACGAGTGCGAGGTCGCCACCGGGGTGCGCGAGCCCGAGGACTGCGCGGCGGCGCTGCTGGAAGCCGGTGTGGAGCTGGCCGTGGTCAAGCAGGGGCCGAAGGGCGTGCTCGCCGTGCACCGCGACGGCACCCGGGCCGTGGTGCCCCCGGTGCCGGTCGAGGTGGTCAACGGCCTCGGCGCGGGCGACGCCTTCGGCGGCTCGCTCTGCCACGGTCTGCTGGCCGGCTGGGACCTGGAGAAGACCATGCGGCACGCCAACGCCGCCGGCGCCCTCGTCGCCTCGCGCCTCGCCTGTTCGTCCGCCATGCCGACCGAACCGGAGGTCGCGGACCTGCTCGCGCGGGCCGCCTCGCCGGACGCGGCGGACCTGCCGGGCCAGTCCTGAACGGAGCCCTTCCTTGAACCTCAGCATCCCCGACCTCACCATGGTCCGGGCCCGCAACCCGGAGGCCGTCGCCGAGGCCGCCGCCCGCCGGGCACGGCGCCCGCTGATCGGCGCCGGCGGCCGGCTGATGATCGTGGCCGCCGACCACCCCGCCCGCGGCGCGCTCGGCATCGGCGACCGCCGGCTGGCCATGGCGAACCGCGCCGACCTGCTGGAACGCCTCTGCGTCGCACTGTCCCGGCCGGGCGTCGACGGCGTGCTGGCCACCGCCGACATCCTGGAGGACCTGCTGCTCCTCGGGGCGCTGGAGAACAAGGTCGTCATGGGCTCGATGAACCGGGGCGGCCTGGCCGGCGCGGCCTTCGAGATGGACGACCGCTTCACCGGCCACCGCGCCGAGGACATCGCCCGGCTGGGCTTCGACGCGGGCAAGCTGCTGCTCCGCGTCGACTACGACGACCCGGGCTCGCTGACCACCATGGAGTCCGCCGCCCGCGCGGTCGACGCCATGGCCGAACGCCGGCTGCCGGTGTTCGTGGAACCGTTCGTCTCCCGCCGGGGCGGGGACGGCCGGGTCCGCAACGACCTGTCCGCCGAGGCCGTCACCCGCTCCATCACGATCGCCTCCGGGCTGGGCGGCACCTCCGCCTACACCTGGCTGAAGCTTCCCGTCACCGACGACGTCGACGCCATGCCGGAGGTGCTGGGCGCCTCCACGCTGCCCGTCGTGCTGCTCGGCGGCGAGGTCGGCGACCAGGAGGCGGCGTACGCCCGGTGGGGCAAGGCGCTGCGGCTGCCCACCGTGATGGGGATGGTCGTCGGCCGCTCGCTGCTGTACCCGGCCGAGGGCAGTGTGGAGACGGCGGTCGACACGGCCGTCGGCCTGTTGTGAGGAACCCGACGAAGACGGAGGCACGGTATGACGCACCACCTTCCCGCGGGCAGGGCCCTCGCCGGCCCCTACGCCGTCGACGTGGGCCCGAGGACCGCCGGCTGGGATTACTCCGGCCTGCGCGTCCTTCAGCTGCCGCCCGGCGGCGCGCACACCTTCGACGCCGGTGACAGCGAGTGGATCGTGCTGCCGCTGAGCGGCGGCTGCACGGTCGCCGTGGCCGACGACTTCGGCCACGACACCTTCGAACTCGCCGGCCGTGCCAGTGTCTTCGAGGGCGTCACCGACTTCGCCTACGTCCCGCGCGACGCCCGCGCGACGGTGTCCTCGGCCGCCGGCGGACGGTTCGCGCTCACCGGGGCGCGCTGCACCCGCCGGCTGCCCGCCCGTTACGGACCGGCCTCCGGCGTCCCGGTGGAGCTGCGCGGCACCGGCACCTGTTCACGGCAGGTCAACAACTTCGGCGCGGCGGGCGTGTTCGAGTGCGACAGGCTCATCGCGGTGGAGGTGCTCACCCCGGGCGGCAACTGGTCGTCCTTCCCGCCGCACAAGCACGACGAGCACCGGCCCGGCGAGGAGTCCGCACTGGAGGAGATCTACTACTTCGAGTTCGCCGCCCACGACGGCACCCCCGGTCTCGGCTACCAGCGGGTCTCCCCGTCCGGACCGGGCCGCGGGACGGACGTGCTGGCCGAGGTGCGCGACGGCGACGTCGTCCTCGTCCCGGACGGCTGGCACGGGCCGTCCATGGCGGTGCCCGGCCACCACATGTACTACCTCAACGTCATGGCGGGGCCCGAGGCCGAACGCGCCTGGCTGATCCGCGACCACCCCGACCACGCCTGGATCCGCGACACCTGGCCGGAGCAGCCCGTCGACCCCCGACTCCCCCTCTACACCGCACCGGAGAGGTCCGCATGAGCGCCACCACCCGCCGACTGACCGCCGCCCAGGCCCTGGTGCGGTTCCTGTCCGCCCAGTACACCGAGCGGGACGGCGTGCGCCGTCGGCTGATCGCGGGCACCTGGGGCGTCTTCGGCCACGGCAACGTGGCGGGCGTCGGACAGGCGCTGGTCGAGCACCGCGAGGTCATGCCGTTCCACCAGGGCCGCAACGAGCAGGCGATGGTGCACGCCGCCGTCGGGTACGCCCGCCAGCTGAACCGGCTCTCCGCGCAGGCGGTGACGACCTCCATCGGCCCCGGCGCGACCAACCTGGTCACCGGCGCCGCGCTCGCCACCGTCAACCGGCTGCCGGTGCTGCTGCTGCCCGGCGACTACTTCGCCTCGCGCGTCGCCGACCCGCTGCTCCAGCAGCTGGAGCACCCGGCGGAGGCCGACGTGTCGGTCAACGACACGCTCCGTCCGGTGTCGCGGTACTTCGACCGCGTCACCCGTCCCGAGGCGCTGATCGCCTGCGCGCTCAACGCGATGCGGGTGCTCGCCGACCCGGCCGAGACCGGTGCGGTGACGCTGGCCCTCCCCCAGGACGTGCAGGCGGAGGCGTACGACTGGCCTGAGGAGTTCTTCGCCGAGCGCGTCTGGCCCGTACGCCGTCCCGCCCCGGACCCGGTGGAGCTGGCGGCGGCCGTGGCCGCCGTACGGGCGGCGCGGCGGCCGCTGATCGTCGCGGGCGGCGGCGTCCACCACAGCGAGGCCGAGGAGGCGCTGAGGGCGTTCGTGGACGCCACCGGCGTCCCGGTCGCCTCCACCCAGGCCGGCAAGGGCTCCCTGCGCCACGACCACCCGGCCGACCTCGGCGGCATCGGCCACACCGGAACGGCGGTGAGCGACGCACTCGCCCGCACCGCCGACCTGGTGATCGGCGTCGGCACCCGCTACTCCGACTTCACCACCGCCTCCGGCACCCTCTTCCAGAACCCCGACGTCCGCTTCCTCAACCTCAACATCACCGGCTTCGACGCCCACAAGCTGGCGGCGCGCACCCTGGTCTGCGACGCCCGCACCGGCCTGGAACAGCTGACCGGGGCGCTCGCCGGTCACCGCGTGGAGCCGTCGTACGAGGCGGAGTACCGGGCCGGCAAGGAGCGCTGGGAGCGGATCGTCGAGACCGCCTACCGCGCGGACGACGACACGGCCGTGCCGACGCAGACGCAGCTGCTCGGCGCGCTCGACGCGGTCGTCGGCGACACGGACGTGGTGATCAACGCGGCCGGTTCGCTCCCCGGCGACCTGCACAAGCTGTGGCGCGCGCGCAGTCCCCGCCAGTACCACCTGGAGTACGGCTACTCCTGCATGGGCTACGAGATCCCGGCCGCGCTCGGCGTGCAGCAGGCCGCGCCCGGCACCCCGGTGTGGGCGCTGGTCGGCGACGGCACCTACCTGATGAACCCCACCGAGATCGTCACCGCCGTCCAGGAGGGCCTCCCGGTCAACCTGGTCCTGGTCCAGAACCACGGGTACGCCTCCATCGGCGGCCTGTCGGAGTCGGTGGGCGCCGAGCGCTTCGGCACCGCCTACCGCCACCGGGCCGCCGACGGCGGCTTCACCGGCGCCCCGCTGCCTGTGGACCTCGCCGCGAACGCGGCCAGCCTCGGCATGGACGTCCTGCGCGCCAAGACCGTGCGGGAACTGCGGGACGCGCTGGCCGAGGCCCGCGCCTCCGACCGGCCGACCTGCGTGTACGTCGAGACCGACCCCGCGTCCACCGCTCCCCCGGCCGAGGCCTGGTGGGACGTGCCGGTGGCCGAGGTGTCCGCCCGCGAGGCCGCCGTCCGGGCCCGCGCCCGGTACGACTCCGAGGTCGCCGGGCGCCGCCGCCACCTCTGAACCGTCCGCGCTCCTCCCACAGGAAGGCACGTCCATGGCGAAGACCGACGACCCCGCGCGTGCAGCGGCCGGACCCGCGCCCGGCACCCTGGACTTCGCCCTGGACCGGGGCAGTCCGGTACCGCTGTACCACCAGCTCGCGCAGCAGCTGGAGGCGGCGATCGAGCAGGGCGTCCTCGCCCCCGGCGACCTGCTGGGCAACGAGGTCGACCTGTCCGTGCGGCTCGGCCTGTCCCGCCCCACCGTCCGCCAGGCCATCCAGTCCCTGGTCGACAAGGGACTCCTGGTCCGGCGGCGCGGGGTGGGCACGCAGGTGGTGCACAGCCGGGTCAGGCGTTCCCTGGAGCTGAGCAGTCTCTACGACGACCTGGAGGCGGCCGGACAGGGCCCGACCACGCAGGTGGTCCGCCACGAGACGGTCCCCGCGCCCCCGGACGTGGCGGCCGCCCTGCACCTGGCCGAGGGCGGCGAGGTGGTCCTGCTGGAACGCCTGCGCCGCACCCACGGCCGGCCGGTCGCCCTGCTGTGCAACTACCTCCCGTCGGGCCTGCTCGGCCTCGACAGCGCCCGCCTCGAGGCGACCGGCCTGTACCGGATGATGCGCTCGGCCGGCATCACCCTGCACAGCGCCCGCCAGAGGGTCGGCGCCCGCGCGGCCACCGCCCAGGAGGCCGGCCTGCTGGACGAGAAGGAGGGCGCCGCCCTGCTCACCATGGAGCGCACGGCGTACGACGACACCGGGCGGGCGGTGGAGCACGGCACCCACGTCTACCGCGCGTCCCGGTACTCGTTCGACTTCCAGCTGCTGGTCAGGTCCTGAGACCCGCGCTGAACGGGGTGACCGGACGCGGCAGGCGTTCGCCGTCCACGGTCAGGTCGACCGCCTCGTTGTAGAAGGCGAGGCGGTCCTTGATCGCGGCCACCGCGGGCAGCGGGTCGGGATAGCTCCACACGACGTGCGGCGGTACGGCTCCCCCGCCGCGCCAGGACCAGTAGGCGGCGGCCGTTCCCTTGTACGGGCACCGGGTGCTGTGGTCCGCGGCTTCGAAGAGGTCCAGGCGGACGTCCTCGCGCGGAAGGTAGTAGCGGGTCGGCAGCGAGGTCTCGAACAGCAGGACCGGGCTGGCCGAGTCGGCGACGACGGTGCCCTCGATCCCGACCCGGACGCGACGGCTGCTCGGCATCGCGTCCACCCGTTTGTACGGGTCGCGGGGGTGGACGAAGATCTCCTCGTCCTCCTCGTACCAGTGGTCGAGTCCGGTGTCGGTGCGCCCGAACCACGCGAAGGCGATGTACCCGGACAAGTCGTCGGCGGGGAAGGTCCAGGCGGCGTTCGGGCGCGGGCCGCCGCCGGCGTGGAGGTCGTAGAGGACCGTCGAACCGGTGTGGCTGCCCGTCCGGGGGTGCCGGGCGGGGCGGAGGAGGTCCGTGCGCACCTCCTCGCGGGGGAAGGCGTACTGCGGGACCGGCAGCCGGGGCTCCCAGACGAGGACCGGGTGGCGGCTGTCGACGACGGTGACGTCGCCGGCGGTGCCGCGCACCCAGCGCTCGCTGGGTTCCCACAGCAGGCCCTCGGGGGTCGCCCGCGGGGGACGGGCGGCGGGGTGGGTGGTCATGGCCGGGGCTCCCTCCGGTGCACGGCTCCCCCTTCCACCGTCCCACCAGTGGACGCGGATGTCCGGCTCAGTGCGCCGCGTCCAGCCGGGCCCGCTGCTCCGGCGACAGTTCCAGGTCCACCGCGGCCAGGTTCTCCTCCAGCTGCGCCGGGGACGACACCCCGGTCAGCGGGAGGATCGGCAGCTCGTGGCCGAGCTGCCAGGCCAGCACCACCTGGCCCGGCGTCGCCCCGGTCTCCCGGGCGACCTCGCGCAGCACCGCGAGGCGGGCGGGGGTGCCCGGGTGGTCGTAGTCGTGGGGCAGCCGTCCGGGGTGGGTGTAGGCGCCCTTGAGCAGCGGCGAGTAGGCGACCAGGGTCAGGGCGGGCTCGGCCCGCAGGTAGCCGGCCAGTTCCGCGCCCGCGTGGCCGAGGCTGCCGTCGGGGAAGAGGTCCTCGGGGACGTCGGTGCGGGGGCGCAGATAGCTGTGCTGGTACTGCAGGACCTCGTAGCCGGGCAGTTTGGCCGCCGCCGCGAGGGCGCGGGCCCGCTCCACCCGCCACACGGCCTGGTTGCTCACCCCGAGCAACCCCACCGCGCCCTCGGCGACCAGGGCCCCGAAGGCCTCGACCGTCTCGCGCTGGGGGACGGTGTGGTCGTCGATGTGCGCGTACAGCAGGTCCAGCCGCTCCAGCCCGAGCCGCTCGCGGCTGCGTTCGGACGACTCCCGGATCACCTTCGCGGAGAGGCCCTCGGCGTTGTCGGTGTAGCCGGTGCCGGGGGCGAGGGGGCGAGCACCGAGCTTGGTCGCGAAGACGACCTCGTCACCGACCCCGCGGCTGCGGCGCCAGCGGCCGAGCAGTTCCTCGCTCTGCCCGCCCTGGCCGCCGTCGGTCCAGAAGGCGTAGTTGTCGGACGTGTCGACGAAGTTCCCGCCCGCCTCGACGTAGCGGTCGAGCAGGGCGAAGGAGGTCCTCTCGTCGGTCACCGACCCGAACAGCATCGCCCCGAGCGCGAGCACGCTCACGCGACGGCGGTGCGGACCGGTGCCGATGGTGCGGTACTTCATGGGTGTCCCCTCCCGTGTCGCGCCCCGTCGTCGGGGCACGGACCGGGAGTCTTCCGCTTGAAGAGCGCTCCAAGTCAAGCGTGTTGTCCGCGGCACATCGCGGCGAAGCGGAAACCGGTCCACCCCGCGGTGCGTCCTGGACGACGGGTCGGACGGACGGGACATCAGGTGGAGCGGACGACAGCGGCGCCCCGAGGGGCGCGGCGCCGGGAGACGCGGGGGGCGGGGCCGGTCGCGGCGCGGATCATTCTGCGCTGAAGGGGGGCGGCCCGTGCGAAAAGGCCGTATCGGAGATCTCCGATACGGCCCGACGACCTGCTGTGTCGCAAGTCGGGACGACAGGATTTGAACCTGCGACCCCTTGACCCCCAGTCAAGTGCGCTACCAAGCTGCGCCACGTCCCGGTGCGACCGCGTGGGGCGAACCCGCGTGATCGCGCGAACAGCACTTTACCCCACGCCCCCGGGGCGGCCCGAATCGGGCCGGGCGCGGGACAATCGGCGTATGGGCAGCAGGGAGAGCACGTCGCCGGGCCGGAGGGCCGCCGCGCGGGACCGGGACAGTGAGGGGCGGGCGCGCAACGCCCGGCCGCGGGACGGGCTCGGGCGGCCCCTGCCCTACGGCGCGCCGGGGGTGCCCCGGCAGCCCGAGGGGGTGGTGCGGCGGCCGGAGGAGAGCGTCGCGGAGGCGCAGCGGCTGCTGGACGAGGGAAAGCCGTTCCACGCGCACGAGGTGTTCGAGGACGCCTGGAAGTCGGGGCCGCAGGAGGAGCGCGAGCTGTGGCGGGGGCTGGCGCAGCTCGCGGTGGGGCTCACCCATGCCGCCCGGGGGAACGCCACCGGCGGGGCGCGGCTGCTGCGGCGCGGGGCCGGCGCGGCGCAGGCGTGGGCCGCGGAAGCGGGGGGTGGGCGCCGGCCGCACGGGATCGACCTCCCCGGTGTGATCGCCTGGGCCCGGGAGCTGGCCGCCGAGGTCGAGGCGGGCGCCGCGGTGGACGCGGGGGCGCGGGCGCCCCGCCTGCGGGGTGCCTCCTGACGGAGGGACCGGGTGCGGTGCGCGCGCCGTCGGCGGCGTGCGGCAGACTCGGGGCGTGCGAGAGATTCATGTCATCGGTATCGGCGCGGGCGACCCCGACCAGCTGACCCTGCAGGCGGTCAAGGCCATGCGGAGCACGGACGTGTTCTTCATCCTGGACAAGGGCGGGGCGAAGGCGGACCTGACCCGGCTGCGCCGGGACATGCTCGACGCGCACCTGCCGGGGGGCGCCTACCGCGTGGTCGAAGCGCGTGACCCGGAGCGGGACCGGACGGCCGGCGGATCGGCCTACTCCCCCGCCGTCGGGGACTGGCGCAGCGCCCGCGCGGACATCTACGAGCGGATGATCTCCGAGGAGCTGGAGGAGGGCCGGACGGGGGCGTTCCTGGTGTGGGGGGACCCCTCGCTGTACGACAGCACGATCGGCATCCTCGAGGAGGTCCTGGAGCGCGGCCGCGTCGCCTTCGAGTACGACGTCGTGCCGGGCATCAGCAGTGTCTCGGCGCTGGTCGCCCGGCACCGCACGGGGCTCAACCGGGTCGCCCGTCCGGTGCAGATCACCACGGGGCGGCGGCTCGCCGAGGGGTTCCCGGAGGGCGTGGACGACGTGGTGGTGATGCTCGACGCCCACCAGGCCTTCCGCGCGTACGCCGACCAGGACGTCGACATCTACTGGGGCGCCTACATCGGTACGCCGGACGAGATCCTCGTCTCCGGGCCGCTCGCCGAGGCGGCCCCCCGGATCGAGCGGCTCCGCGCGGAGGCCCGCGAGCGCAAGGGCTGGATCATGGACACGTATCTGCTGCGCCGCCGACCGGCCGAGGGCTGAGCCGACGGTCACGTCAGGGCGTCCAGCCGGCGCAGGACCGCCGGCACGTCGTCGACCGCGGTGACTCCGTCCGGCAGGGGCGGGCGGCGTACGACGACGACCGGGAGGGCGAGGGCGCGGGCCGCGGTGAGTTTGGCGGCGGTCGCCGCGCCTCCGCTGTCCTTGGTCACCAGGACGTCGACGCGGTGCTCGCGCAGCAGGGCCGTCTCGCCGGCCACGGTGAAGGGGCCGCGGGCCAGCAGGACGTGCGTGTGCGGCGGCGTGGGCGGTTCGGGGGGTTCGACCGACCGGACGACGAAGCGCAGGTCCGTCAGGTGGGCGAAGGCCGCGAGGCCGAGGCGGCCGGTCGTGAGGAGGACCCGGCGTCCGAGCCGGGGCAGCAGCTCGGCGGCCGCGTCCAGGGAGGGGACCGGGTGCCAGTCGTCGCCCGGTCCCGGTTGCCAGCCCGGCCGGCGCAGGACCACCAACGGCAGCCCGGTGGCGGCCGCGGCCCGTGCCGCGTTCGCCGTGATGGCCCGCGCGAAGGGGTGGGTGGCGTCGACCACCGCGTCCACGCGCCGCCCGCGCAGCCAGTCCGCCAGCCCCTCCGCGCCGCCGAAGCCGCCGACGCGCACCTCCCCGGCGACCGCGCCCGGCCGGGACACGCGTCCGGCCAGGGAGGTCGTCACCCGGACTCCGGGGCGGGCGGACAGCTCGGCGGCCAGTGCGCGTGCCTCGGCGGTGCCGCCGAGGACCAGGACGTGGAGGGACATGGCGCCGAGGGTACGAGGCCCGTGCGCCCCGCCCGGCACCGGGCCGCCCGACGAAGATCACCGTCCGGCCGCGCACACGTGCGCACACGCCCTACGATGACGCCGGGTGACGGGAGGAAGCATGGCCGTGGACTGGAACGGGCGGGGTTACCACGCCCAGCGGTGGGCGGCACGGGGGGCACTGGCCGCCGCCGCGCTCGCGGTGGCGACCCCCCTCGTCTACGGCGGGCTGCGCGGTCTGCTGCTGCTGGTGTGCGGGATCGCGGGGCTGGGACTCAGCGCGGCCGCCGTGTGGTGGACGCTGACCCTGCGGGGCCCGCTGCGGTGGGTGTCCGCGATGACGGCCGTGTGCGTGCCGGCCGCCCTGATCACCCTGTTCGCGGTGACCCTGTTCTGGGCGCTGCTGGTGTCCCTGACCCTGTGGGGGCTGGCGGTGTGGAGCGGCAGGTTCGCGCTGCGCGGCACGGCCGGCGGGCAGGCCCAGGTGCGGGAGCGGCGGCTGCCGCCGCCCCGGAGGCCGGTGCTGATCATGAACCCCCGGTCGGGCGGCGGCAAGGTGGGCCGGTTCCGGCTGCGGGAGAAGGCGGAGCGCCTGGGCGCCCGGGTGGTGCTGCTCGATCCCGGCCGGCAGCACGACGTCACGGCGCTGGCCCGGGCGGCCGTCGCGGACGGCGCGGACCTGCTGGGCGCGGCCGGCGGGGACGGCACGCAGGCGCTGGTGGCGGCCGTGGCCGCGGAGCACGACATCCCGTTCCTGGTGATCAGCGCCGGGACCCGCAATCACTTCGCCCTGGACCTCGGCCTGGACCGCGGCGACCCGGCCGCCTGTCTCGACGCGCTCACGGACGGCGTCGAACTCCGCGTCGACCTGGGTTTCGCGGGTGGGCAGCCGTTCGTGAACAACGCCTCCTTCGGCGCGTACGCGGCGATCGTGCAGAGCCCCGCCTACCGCGACGACAAGATCGGCACCAGTCTGGAGATGCTGCCCGGTCTGCTGACCGGCCGGCAGGGACCCCGGCTGGTCGCCCGCGCGGGGGACACCACGCTCGTCGCGCCGCAGGCCGTGCTGGTCAGCAACAATCCCTACCGCACCGGCGACCCCTTCGGCCTCGGCCGGCGGGAGCGGCTCGACTCCGCCGTGCTCGGTGTCCTCGGCGTGCGGCTGGAGGGCGCCATCAGCGCCGCCGCCCTGCTGCTGAACCCCGAGCCGAGCGGACTGACCATCACGACCGCCACCGAGGTCGTCATCGAGGCGGACCGCGCGGAGATCGAGGCCGGGATCGACGGGGAGGCCCTGGTGCTGCCCGCCCCCGTCCACTGCCGCATCGCGCCCGGCGCACTGCGCGTCCGGGTCCCGCGCAGGCGGCCCGGTGTCGCACAGGCCCCGCCGCGACTGGACTGGCGGCGGCTGCGCAAGCTGGCGGCGACGGTCGGCCGTACCGCCGCGCCGAGCCGGCTGCACCACTCCCACCGGGCACCCCGTGAACCGCAGCGGCCGGCCGGGCCCCGCTCAGGACACCAGTAGCTGTACGCCGCCCACCACCGTCGCCGCGATCACCAGCCGTTCGAAGAGCCGCTGGTCGATCCTGCTCACCGCCCACGTGCCGAGGAACGCGCCGGGCACCACGAACAGCACGAGCGCCGCGTCGAGGAGCAGCGAGTCGGCGTCGATCAGACCGAGCCCGGCGCTGAAGGGCAGCTTGGAGGTGTTGACGATCAGGAAGAAGAACGCCGAGGTGCCCAGGAAGCCGAGTTTCCGGAAGCCCGCGGAGAGCAGGTACAGCGACATCACCGGGCCGCCCGCGTTGGCGACCATGGTGGTGAAGCCGCCGAGGACGCCGTAGGAGCGGGCCTTGGCGCGGTCCGCCCGGGTGGCGACCCCGTCCGGCTCCCGGTCCGCGTCGGCCGTCCGCCGACGCCACACCGTCACCCCGGCCATCAGCAGCAGGATCGCCCCGATGGAGATCCGTACGATCCCGTCGTCCGCCCACACCAGGAACAGGGTTCCGGCGACGACGCCCGCCGCGACGGCCGGGAACAGCCGCCACAGCGTGGGCCAGTGGGCGTGCCGGCGGTAGATGAGGACGGCTAGCACGTCCCCGGCGATCAGGACGGGCAGCAGGACTCCGGTGGAGGCCTTGGCGGGCAGCACGGCGGCGAAGACGGCGAGGCTGACCGTGTTGGCCCCGCTGACGGCGGTCTTGGAGAAGCCGACGAGCAGGGCCGCGAGGGCGAGCGCGGCGAATTCCCAGCCGTTGAGGTGCCAGAGTGTCATCGTGTTCATCGCGGGGACCGATGCTATGCGCAAGCAATCGACGCCCGTGGGACCGTCTCACCCGATGGCGCCCCGAAGCGCCGGTCAGTGCCTCTCGACCAGCACCGCGCTGCCCTGTCCCACACCCACGCACATGGTCGCCAGGCCGCGTCCGGCGCCGGTGCGGCGCATGCGGTGCAGCAGGGTGGTGAGGATGCGGGCGCCGGAGCAGCCCAGCGGGTGCCCCAGGGCGATCGCCCCGCCGCTGGGGTTGACCAGGTCGGGGTCGATGCCGAGCCGGTCGACGCAGGCCAGGGCCTGGGCCGCGAACGCCTCGTTGAACTCGGCCTCCTGGAGGTCGCCGATCGTCCAGCCGGCGCGGGCGAGCACCTTGCGGGTGGCGGGGACGGGGCCGATGCCCATGACGTCCGGGTGGACGCCGGCGGAGGCTCCGGCGACGTAGCGGCCGAGCGACTCCAGGCCCAGCTCGTTCAGGGCCTCCTCGCTGACCAGGATCAGGCCGGCGGCGCCGTCGTTCATCGGGGAGGCGTTGCCCGCGGTGACCGAGCCGCCCGCGCGGAAGACGGGCTTGAGCCGGCCCAGCTTCTCGAGCGAGGTGTCCTCGCGGACGCACTCGTCGGTGTCGACGACCATCCCGTCCGGGCGGGTCACGGGCAGGAGCTCGTCGTCGAAGTGGCCGTTCTTCCGGGCCTCGGCGGCGCGCTGGTGGCTGCGCAGGGCGAACTCGTCCTGGCGGTCGCGCGCGATGCCGTACCGGGTGGCGACCTCCTCGGCCGTCTCGCCCATCGCCAGCACCCCGTGGAGCTCCTTCATCACGGGGTTGACCAGCCGCCAGCCGAGGCGGGTGTCGGCGGTCTCCATGCGGTGCGGGAGGGCCTCGTCGGGGCGGGGCAGGACGAAGGGGGCGCGGCTCATCGACTCGGAGCCGCCCGCGATGACGATGTCGGCCTCGCCGGCCGCGATGGTGCGGGCGGCGGTGGTGACGGCCTCCATGCCGGAGGCGCACAGCCGGTTGACCGTGGCGCCCGGGACGGACTCGGGGAGGCCGGCGAGCAGGGCGGCCATGCGGGCGACGTTGCGGTTGTCCTCGCCGGCCTGGTTGGCGGCGCCCCAGTAGACCTCGTCGACACGGGCCGGGTCCAGCGCGGGCACGTCGGCGACCAGGCCGCGGATCACGGCGGCGGCGAGATCGTCGGGCCGTACGGCGGAGAGGGCTCCGCGCAGTTTGCCGATGGGGGTGCGGCGGGCGGCCGCGAAGTGGACGGGACGCACGAGAGAACTCCTGACCGATGCCGGTGGCTGTGCCGGGTGAGCGACGAACACTCCAAATTAGCACCGCTAGTTTTGGACTGTAGTCCCCGGACGGCCCGACGGGAAGGCCCCGTGCCCGCGGTCGCGTCCCGTCCCGCGGCCGGGGCCGGGTTTGTGGCGGGGGGCCGGGGGGCACCCGCGCGTCCATGAAGTGGTTGCGGAGCGCGGCCCGCGCGGAAGGGGACCCGGAGGTCCTCCTCCCCGTCGGGCCGACGGGGCCGCCGTCACGGGACCTCGCCGCCGCGCGGTGTCCCGGCTTCGCGCTCGGCGGCCGGACCCCGGACGTCCGGGGCGGCGCCGGCGGGGACGGGCGCGAGGCTGCGCTCCGCGGGACCACGGACGATTCGACAAGGAGGAACAGCACCCCATGACCGTTGTGAGGAGCACCCTGCCCGACGAGGCCCGCCGGGTTTCCTGCGAGGCCCTCCAGGACACCCTGGTGGACCTGCTCGGGCTGTCGCTGATCGGGAAGCAGGCGCACTGGAACGTCGTGGGTCCGCGGTTCCGTTCCGTCCACCTCCAGCTGGACGAGGTGGTCTCCGCCGCACGCGCCCACGCCGACACGGTGGCGGAGCGGGCCGCGGCGCTCGGCGTGCCGCCGGACGGCCGCCCGGAGACCATCGCCAAGGTCTTCTCGCTGCCGGCCCCGAAGGAGGGCTGGCTGCGCGACTCGGAGGCCGTGAAGGTGATGACGGAGGCGCTCGGCACGGCCGTCGCGCGCCTGCGCGAGCGCATCGACGCCACCGAGAAGGCGGACCTGGTCACCCAGGACCTGCTGATCTCCGTCACCGCGGACCTGGAGAAGCAGCGCTGGATGTTCGAGGCGGAGAACTTCCCGGGCGAGGCCTGACCTCCCCGGCACCGGCGAAGCACACGCACGTAAGGGGCACATCATGAGCGACGCCCTCGAGATGGACGCGCTGTGGGAGGACTTCCACCGCGTGGTGAACATGACCTCGGCGGAACTGGCGGCCTGGCTGCGGGTGAGCGACGCCGGCGAGGCCGTCGAGCCGCTGCCGGACCGGGCGGGCAGCGAGACGGGGCAGCACGTCCTCGCCATCCTGCAGAAACGCCGCACCGACCTCACCGAGGACGACCTGCGGGTGATGGCGGAGGTCGTGGACACCGTCACGGCGCAGACGGACCCGGAGAACGAGCCCGTGGCCGAGGACGCATCCCGCCGGCACCGCCTGATGACCCTCGGCCACGACCCGCTCAAGCCGTAGCCGCCGCGGCGGCCGGGACGAGCGGGTGGTCCGCGCCCCCGTCGGCGCGCACGGCCGGACGTACGCGGAGGAGGCCGGCCTCGGGCTGAAGGACGTCCCGCAGCCGCTGTACCGGCTGCTGGTGCCGGCCCACCTGCTCAGTGCCCGGATCAAGGGGACGATCGCCGTGGCCTCCGCCCGTGCCCTGCACGAGGCGGGGCTGCGCGATCCCCGTCGCATGGCCGGGGCGTCCTGACGGGAACGGATGGACGCGCTCGGCCGGGACGGCCATCGGCGCTACGACGAGCGCACCGCGACCCAACCGGGCGACGCGGCGGAACTGTTGATCGAACGCTGGGGCGATGACCTGCGCGGGCTCCGCAAGGAGGCGGACGGTGACCGTCGCCCTGGGGCACGACTGCCCGCGGCTACGGGGCGTGCAGGGTCAGGTCGACGACCAGGGCCCGGTGGTCGGTGTCCGGGAGGGCGAGGAA
>NZ_JBEORT010000096.1:0-27096 GCF_040302425.1 Streptomyces sp. NPDC126497 | reverse complement strand
CGTACCCGGCCCGCGCCGGGCGCCCCCCGCCGGGTGCCGCACCGCGTGCGATGCTGCCCGCATGCCGATCCTCCGTTCCGCCGCCCTGTTCGTCCTCGCCGCCGTCCTGGAGATCGGCGGCGCCTGGCTGGTCTGGCAGGGCGTGCGCGAACACCGCGGCCGGCTGTGGGCGGCCGGCGGCGTCCTCGCCCTCGGCGCCTACGGCTTCGTCGCCACCTTCCAGCCCGACGCCCACTTCGGCCGCGTCCTCGCCGCGTACGGCGGGATCTTCGTCGCCGGTTCGATCCTGTGGGGCGTGGTCGCCGACGGCTACCGCCCGGACCGCTGGGACGTCACCGGCGCGCTGGTCTGCCTCACCGGGATGGCCGTGATCATGTGGGCCCCGCGCAACGGCTGACGCCTCCGCCGCCGGAGCCGCCGCCCGCCCCGCCGCCGCCCGGCCGTCCCCGCCTATGCTGGCCGCACAGACCCCCGCCACGACCCGTACGTCCGAGGAGCAGCCCATGGCCACCGCCGTACCGCCCGCCGCGTCCCGCATCGCCGTCGTCACGGGTGCGAGCAGCGGGATCGGCGCCGCCACGGCCCGCCGGCTCGCCGAGGCCGGCTACCGCGTCGTCCTCACCGCCCGCCGCAAGGACCGCATCGAGGCGCTCGCCGAGGAGATCACCGCGGCCGGGCACGCGGCGACGGCCTACCCGCTCGACGTCACCGACCGCGCCGCCGTCGACGAGTTCGCCACCGCCTTCAAGACCGTCGGCGTCCTCGTCAACAACGCCGGCGGAGCGCTCGGCGCCGACCCGGTCGCCACCGGCGACCCGGACCAGTGGCGCACCATGTACGAGACGAACGTCCTCGGCACCCTCAACCTCACCCAGGCCCTGCTGCCCAAGCTGGACGCCAGCGGCGACGGCACGGTCGTGGTCGTCTCCTCCACCGCCGGCCACGCCACCTACGAGGGCGGCGCGGGCTACGTCGCCGCCAAGCACGGCGCGCACGTCCTCGCCGAGACCCTGCGCCTGGAGATCGTCGGCCGCCCGGTGCGCGTCATCGAGATCGCGCCCGGCATGGTCAGGACCGACGAGTTCGCCCTCACCCGCTTCGGCGGCGACGCGGAGAAGGCCGCCAAGGTCTACCAGGGCGTCGCCGAGCCGCTCACCGCGGACGACGTGGCCGACACCATCACCTGGGCGGTGACCCGCCCGCCCCACGTCAACATCGACCTGATGATCGTCCGCCCGCGCGCACAAGCCTCCAACACCAAGGTTCACCGGGAGCCGTGATGTCCGACAGCGAGCAGCGCCGCCTGGCCCTGGAGACGAAGCGCGAACGCTACGTCTGGTACTACCTCGGCTACTTCCTCTTCGGCATCCACATCGTGGCCTTCGTCATGATCTACGCGGTCAGCCACGCGAAGTAGCGGGCCCCCCGGACCCGCCCTCCTCGTCGCCCTGTCGCGTCAGCCCTTCACGCAGACGACCTGCTTCAGCTTCGCGACGACCTCCACCAGGTCCCGCTGCCGGTCGATGACCTGCTCGATCGGCTTGTACGCGCCCGGGATCTCGTCCACGACGCCGGAGTCCTTGCGGCACTCCACGCCCCGCGTCTGCTCCTCCAGGTCCTTCGTCGAGAAGCGCCGCTTCGCCGCGTTGCGGCTCATCCGCCGGCCGGCGCCGTGCGACGCCGAGTTGAAGGACCTGGCGTTGCCGAGGCCCTTGACGATGTACGACCCGGTGCCCATGGAGCCCGGGATGATCCCGTACTCGCCGGAGCCCGCGCGGATCGCGCCCTTGCGGGTCACCAGCAGGTCCATGCCCTCGTAGCGCTCCTCGGCCACGTAGTTGTGGTGCGCGCTGATCTCCGGTTCGAAGGTCGGCCCGGCCTTCTTGAACTCCTTGCGGACCACGTCCTTCAGGAGCGCCATCATGATCGAGCGGTTGTACTTCGCGTACTCCTGCGCCCAGAAGAGGTCGTTGCGGTACGCCGCCATTTGTGGAGTGTCCGCGACGAAGACGGCGAGGTCGCGGTCGACCAGGCCCTGGTTGTGCGGGAGCTTCTGGGCCACGCCGATGTGGTGCTCGGCGAGCTCCTTGCCGATGTTGCGGGAACCGGAGTGCAGCATCAGCCAGACGGAACCCTCCGTGTCGGTGCACACTTCGATGAAATGGTTGCCCCCTCCCAGGGTGCCCATCTGCTTCACGGCGCGCTCCTCGCGGAACCTCACCGCGTCCGCCACCCCGCCGAAGCGGCTCCAGAAGTCGTCCCAGCCGCCCGTCCCGAAGCCGTGCAGCCGCCCCGGGTCGACCGGGTCGTCGTGCATCCCCCGGCCCACCGGGATGACCTGCTCGATCTTCGACCGCAGCCGCGACAGGTCACCGGGCAGGTCGTCGGCCGTCAGGGACGTCCGCACCGCGGACATGCCGCAGCCGATGTCGACGCCCACCGCGGCCGGGCACACCGCACCCCGCATCGCGATCACCGACCCGACCGTCGCGCCCTTGCCGTAGTGCACGTCCGGCATCACGGCCAGGCCCTTGATCCACGGCAGGGTGGCGACGTTGCGCAACTGCTGGAGGGCGCCCTCCTCCACCGTCGCCGGATCCGCCCACATGCGGATCGGCACCTTGGCACCCGGCAGTTCCACGTACGACATAACGTCCCCATTCCCCCAGAAGGCAAGCAGAATTCCTGAATCGCAAAACCGGCGCCAAGGTCGGTGAAAAGGGATGGGAGACCGGCGTTCACGGCAGTGCGTGCGATACACATTGTCTGCCGGGGGCGCCCCCGTGCGGCAAGCGATTAACCAGCGGGGACACTGGGGGGACCCGGCGGGCACCGGCCCGCACCCCACCGTCGAGAGGAGCCCGACCGTGCAGCGGAAGGCGTACGTATCCGGCGTCGCCGCGCTCCTGGCGGCCGTCCTGGCCGGCTGCACCGGCAGCTCGGACGAGGGCGGCCGGTCGGACAGCTCCGATCCGGGAAGCGCCGGTACGGCCACCCAGGCCGCCCAGCCCGGCAAGTACGCCACGCTCCCCGAGCCCTGCGGCGTGGTCGACCGTACGACGCTCGAACAACTCCTGCCCGGCATCGGGGAGATGACCGACGAGGCACAGCGCGAGAAGGCGTACGCGGGCGAGGCGACCCTCACCTACGACACCGACCGCAAGGTGGGCTGCCGTTGGAAGGTGGAGTCGGCGGCGGCGACCGACCACCTGCTGGTCGACTTCGAGCGGGTCGTCTCCTACGACAACGCCGTCAGCGACGACGCCCAGGCCGAGGAGCTCTTCGCGACCCGGCAGGCGGCGGCGCACCTGCCGGAGCCGACGGTGACGACCACCGAGTCCGGCACTCCGTCCATCGACCCCTCCGCGGACCCGAGTTCGTCCCCCTCGTCCGGGTCGTCCGCCGCCTCGCCGTCCGTCGCCCCCTCCGACCTCCAGCCCCGCTTCCTGGAGGACCTGGGCGAGGAGGCGTTCCTCGACGACGAGCTGGACGACTCCGGTTCGACCGCCGAGCGGCGCACGGTGACTGTGGCGTTCCGCACGTCCAACGTGATCGTGACCGTCGAGTACGCGGAGCAGCCGATGACCGTCGGAGTCGTCCCGGACAGCAAGGAATTGCAGGACAGGGCACGGAAGCTGGCCTCGGAGCTGGCCGGTTCACTGAACGGCTGAACATGCCCCGCGGCCCCTCCGCCCCTGTGCGCGAAGCGTGCGGGGGAAGACCGTACGGGTGGCTCACCGCGTACCGTGACCCCTCGGATCCCGTTCCGACCGCAGGGAACACGAGCGTCATGAGTGAAGGAACCATGCAGCGACGAGCAGAGCGAGAGCAGCCCGAGCGAGCGAAGCGCCTTACCCGCGTTCTTGTCTGCGCGGCAGCCGTCCCCGTGATGCTGGTCACCGCCGGCTGCTCCTCGGACTCCGGCTCCGACGACGGCGGTGACAAGGCCGCCTCCGCCTCGGCCTCGCCGTCCGCGAGCCCGTCCCCGACCGTGCGGGAGGCGGCGTACCGGACGCTCCCGGAGCCGTGCGCGGTGCTGTCCGAGAAGACCCTGGACGACCTGGTGCCGAAGGCGAAGTCGGGCAAGGAGGGCTCCTCCGACGACATCTCCACCCGGGGCAGCTGCTCCTGGGACAGCCTGGAGAACAACGGCGTGAAGGGTTCGCAGTTCCGCTGGCTGAACGTGTCGATGCTGCGCTTCGACTCGGACACCACCCGCGGCCCTGGCGACGAGCTCGCCCGGGAGTACTACGGCAAGCAGGTGCGGGACGCCCAGTCGGACGAGGGCGCGAAGAACGTCAGGACGGAGCCGGCCGACGGGATCGGCGACGAGGCGACGACGGTGCGTTACGACCTGAAGAAGAAGGAAGGCACCTTCAAGCAGCAGACGGTCGTGGCCCGCGTCGAGAACGTGGTCGTCACCCTCGACTACAACGGCGCCGGCCTCGCCGGTGACAGGACGCCGGACGCCGACGACCTGGTGAAGGACGCGCGGAAGGCGGCCAAGGAGGCCGTGGCCTCGGTGACGGAGGCGAACGGCACGGATGCCGCGCCGTCGAAGTCGCCCTCGAAGTCGGCGTCCCAGTCGCCCTCGAAGTCCCCTTCGAAGTCGGCCTCGCAGTCCGCTTCGAAGGCGTCGAGCAAGGACTGACGCGGCCCTGAACCGGAACCGGCCACTCGTCCTCCGCACACATGTGCCACTCTGTTGCGCGCAACAACACGCACTGGGAGGGGAGTACGGGTGGCCGCGCCACTGCAGCTGACACGGATGCACCGGGTTCTCATCGGCGTGGTCGTCTTCGGTGCCGTGATCATCGCCGGGATCGGCTTCGCGGGTTCGTACGCGGCCGTCCGTGAGCTCGCCCTGCAGAAGGGCTTCGGGAACTTCAGCTACGTCTTCCCGATCGGCATCGACGCCGGCATCTGCGTCCTGCTCGCCCTGGACCTGCTGCTGACCTGGATCCGCATCCCGTTCCCGCTGCTGCGGCAGACGGCGTGGCTGCTGACGGCGGCGACGATCGCGTTCAACGGCGCGGCGGCGTGGCCCGATCCGCTCGGCGTGGGCATGCACGGCGTGATCCCGGTGCTGTTCGTGGTCTCGGTGGAGGCGGCCCGGCACGCGATCGGGCGGATCGCCGACATCACCGCCGACAAGCACATGGAGGGCGTCCGGCTCACCCGCTGGATGCTGTCGCCGGTGCCGACGTTCCTGCTGTGGCGCAGGATGAAGCTGTGGGAGCTGCGCTCCTACGAGCAGGTGATCAAGCTGGAGCAGGAGCGTCTGGTCTACCAGGCTCGCCTGCGCTCCCGCTTCGGCCGCGCCTGGCGCCGCAAGGCCCCGGTCGAGTCGCTGATGCCGCTGCGCCTCGCCAAGTACGGCGTTCCCCTGGCCGACACGGCTCCGGCGGGCCTGGCGGCGGCGGGCATCGAACCGGCCCTGATCCCCCCGGCGCCGGAACTCGGGACGACCGCGGACGCGGCGGCGGGCAGTCGTGCCGCCGGGGCGGCACGGGTGGCAGCGCCTTCCGGCGAGCAGCGGCTGGAGCTGGAGGGCAACCAGGACCCCGCACCGCGGGACGACGCGGTCGGCAATCCGTGGCTGCACGCCCGCGACCCGCAGTCCGTCGAGTACCACGGCGGCTACGACCCCACGTACGACCCCGACGAGGAGTACGCCCGCTGGTACGCGGAGCAGCGGCAGGCCGAGCAGTACCAGGACCAGTACCAGGAGGAGCCGCCCCTCCAGGAGCCCTCCCCGGAGGAGACCGGCAGCTTCCCCATCCCGGTCGTCCCCGGCCGCACCCGCGAGCTGGGCGAGGGCGGTGGCACCCCCGCGTCCGACCCGGACGAGGAGGCGTACTACCAGGTGTTCCGTGAGTCGATAAAGAGCGGGAACGGAGCTCCCACCCCGCGCGGGTTCATCGCCGACGTCGAGGCGACCTACGGTGTCGCCCTCGACGAGGCCGATGCCAAGCGCATGGTGAACCGCTTCTCCAACCGCCTGAACGCGGAACTGACCGACGAGCACATCGCCTAGCGCATACGGCGCAGGGGGCGCCCGGTGATCACCGGGCGCCCCCTGCGCGTACGGCCGGGACCTACTCCCCGAGCAGCGCCCGCACCCGCTCCTGGCCCACCGCCAGCAGCAGCGTGGGCAGTCGCGGCCCCGTGTCCCGCCCGACCAGCAGGTGGTACAGCAGCGCGAAGAACGACCGCTGGGCGGTCTTGATCTCCGCCGGCAGCTCCTTGGGCGTGGCGTCGGCGGGGAAGCCCGCCTGGACCTTGGGCACGCCGTAGACGAGGTGGGTGAGCCCGTCCAGCGACCAGTTGTCGGCGAGGCCGTCGAGCAGCAGCCGCAGCGACTGCCGGTCCCGCTCCCCGAGCGACTTCAGCAGCTCGGCGTCGGGCTCCGCGCGGACGATGGTGCGCTGGTCGGCGGGGACGTGGGTGTTGATCCACGCCTCGGCCTTGTCGTACCGGGGCCGGGCCTCGTCCAGCGAGCCCAGCGGGTCGGACGGGTCCAGCTCGCTGAGGATCCGCAGCGCCTGGTCCTCGTGACCGGCGGTGATGTCGGCCACCGAGGCGAGCGTGCGGTACGGCAGCGGACGGGGCGTCCTCGGCAGCTCGCCGCTCGCGGTGCGCACCGCGCGGGAGTGCGCGGCGGCGTCGGCGGGCAGGACGGAGCCGTCGGCGACCTTGGCGTCCAGGCGGTCCCACTCGTCGTAGAGGCGCTGGATCTCCTGGTCGAAGGCGATCTTGAAGGACTGGTTGGGCTTGCGGCGGGCGTACAGCCAGCGCAGCAGCTGCGGCTCCATGATCTTCAGCGCGTCGGCCGGGGTGGGCACGCCGCCCTTCGAGGACGACATCTTCGCCATGCCGCTGATGCCGACGAACGCGTACATCGGCCCGATCGGCTGCTCGCCGCCGAAGATCCCGACGATCTGTCCGCCGACCTGGAACGACGAGCCGGGGGACGAGTGGTCGACGCCGCTGGGCTCGAAGATCACGCCCTCGTAGGCCCAGCGCATCGGCCAGTCGACCTTCCAGACCAGCTTGCCGCGGTTGAACTCGTTCAGCCGGACGGTCTCGGAGAAGCCGCACGCCGTGCAGGCGTAGGTCAGCTCGGTGGAGTCGTCGTCGTAGGAGGTGACGGTGGTGAGGTCCTTCTCGCAGTTGCCGCAGTACGGCTTGTACGGGAAGTAGCCGGCGGAGCCGGAGCTGCCGTCGTCCTCGGCGGCGGCGCCGGAGCCCTCGGCGGCCTCCAGCTCGGCCTCGTCCACCGGCTTCTGCTGCTGCTTCTTCGCCGGGGCCTTCTTGGTGCGGTACTGGGCGAGGACCGCGTCGATGTCGTCGCGGTGCCGCATGGCGTGCAGGACCTGGTCGCGGTAGACGCCGGAGGTGTACTGCTCCGTCTGGCTGATCCCGTCGAACTCCACGCCCAGCTCGGCCAGCGACGCGGTCATCGCGGCCTTGAAGTGCTCGGCCCAGTTCGGGTGGGCGGAGCCCTTGGGGGCGGGGACGGAGGTCAGCGGCTTGCCGATGTGCTCGGCCCACGACTCGTCGACGCCGGGGACACCGGCCGGGACCTTGCGGTAGCGGTCGTAGTCGTCCCAGGAGATCAGGTGCCGGACCTGACGGCCGCGGCGGCGGATCTCGTCGGCGACGAGGTGCGGGGTCATGACCTCGCGGAGGTTGCCCAGGTGGATCGGGCCGGAGGGCGACAGTCCGGACGCGACGACGACGGGTTTGCCCGGGGCCCGGCGCTCCGACTCCTCGATGACCTCATCCGCGAAACGGGAGACCCAGTCGGTGGTCTCGGTGCTCTGAGCCACGATCGGCACGTCCTTCTTTCTGCTCGGGCAGCCGGTACGGTCGCACGGCTGACCTTTTCATTCTCCCAGTACGGCCCGCATCCGCGAAAACCGCTTTTCACCGCGTGGGATACTCGGCTTCGGTAGTAGTCCACGAACCCGAGCAGAACGGCAGCCTCCATGGCCTCGGTCACGTCCCTCACCGCCTCCGTCCAGCAGCACCTCGCGTCCGCCCTCTCGGCCACCCGCCCCGAGGCCGCCGGCGCGGACCCGCTGCTGCGACGTAGCGACCGGGCGGACTTCCAGGCCAACGGCATCCTCGCGCTGGCCAAGAAGGCGAAGGCGAACCCGCGGGAGCTGGCGGCCGAGGTCGTCGGGCACATCGTCACCGGCGACGAGCTGATCAAGGACGTCGAGGTCTCCGGCCCCGGCTTCCTCAACATCACCGTCGCCGACCGGGCGATCACCCGGAACCTCGCCGCGCGGCACGCGGACGGCGAGCGCCTCGGCGTGCCGCTGAAGGAGGACCCGGGCGTCACGGTCGTCGACTACGCCCAGCCGAACGTGGCGAAGGAGATGCACGTCGGTCACCTGCGGTCGGCGGTCATCGGCGACGCGCTGCGCGGCATGCTCGACTTCACCGGCGAGAAGACGATCGGCCGGCACCACATCGGCGACTGGGGCACCCAGTTCGGCATGCTCATCCAGTACCTGTTCGAGCACCCGGGCGAGCTGGCCCCGGCGTCCGACGTGGACGGCGAGCAGGCCATGAGCAACCTGAACCGCGTCTACAAGGCGTCGCGCGCGCTCTTCGACGCGGACGAGGAGTTCAAGGAGCGGGCCCGCAAGCGGGTCGTCGCCCTGCAGTCGGGCGACAAGGAGACGCTCGAACTGTGGCAGCAGTTCGTGGACGAGTCGAAGGTCTACTTCTACTCCGTCTTCGAGAAGCTCGACATGGAGATCCGCGACGAGGAGATCGTCGGCGAGTCCGCGTACAACGAGGGCATGCCCGAGACCGCCCGGCTCCTGGAGGAGATGGGCGTCGCGGTGCGTTCCGAGGGCGCGCTGGTGGTGTTCTTCGACGAGATCCGCGGCAAGGACGACCAGCCGGTGCCGCTGATCGTGCAGAAGGCCGACGGCGGTTTCGGCTACGCGGCCTCCGACCTGACGGCGATCCGCAACCGCGTCCTGGACCTGCAGGCGACCACGCTGCTGTACGTCGTCGACGTGCGCCAGTCGCTGCACTTCCGGATGGTCTTCGAGACGGCCCGCCGGGCCGGCTGGCTGAACGACGACGTCACCGCGCACAACATGGGCTACGGCACGGTGCTCGGCGCGGACGGCAAGCCCTTCAAGACGCGTGAGGGCGAGACCGTGCGCCTCGAGGACCTGCTGGACGAGGCGGTGCAGCGGGCCGCCGAGGTCGTCCGGGAGAAGGCGCGCGACCTCACCGAGGACGAGATCCTGGAGCGGGCCGCGCAGGTCGGCATCGGCGCCGTGAAGTACGCGGACCTGTCGACGTCGCCGAACCGCGACTACAAGTTCGACCTGGACCAGATGGTCTCGCTCAACGGCGACACCAGCGTGTACCTCCAGTACGCCTACGCCCGTATCCAGTCCATCCTCCGCAAGGCCGGCGAGGTCCGTCCGGCCGCTCACCCGGAGCTGGAGCTGCACGCGGCGGAGCGCGCGCTGGGCCTGCACCTGGACGCGTTCGGGGACACGGTCTTCGAGGCGGCCGCGGAGTACGCCCCGCACAAACTGGCGGCGTACCTGTACCAGTTGGCGTCGCTGTACACGTCGTTCTACGACAAGTGCCCGGTGCTGAAGGCCGATGCGCCTGAGCAGGTGGCCAACCGCCTCTTCCTGTGCGACCTCACGGCCCGCACGCTCCACCGGGGCATGGCCCTGCTGGGCATCCGGACGCCCGAGCGGCTCTGAGTACGGCCCGGCGGTGAGGGCGGGCGCCGGCCCGCCCTCACCGCAGCAGCGTCAGTCCCCCGGGGGCGTCGATGCCGAACTCCCGCGCCAGCACCCGGCGGACCTCCGCCTCGTCGGTCATCTTCTCCTCGGTGACCGTGCCGTCGTCGGTACGCGTCACGATGAGGCGGTCGCCGTCGAGGAGCAGGTGCGCGTCCGGGGTGAGGCGCTGGACGTAGGGGCGCCGGGAGAACGGGGAACGCGGGTTCGTGGCGACGTGCCAGTTGATCACCTCGTAGTCGGACGGCTCGTACGGCTCCACGGTGAAGGCGTACTGCGCCTCCCAGCCGCCCGCGACGTGCGCCTCCAGCACCCACATCTCCAACGGTCCCCGGTGCGGTGCGTGCACCAGCCGGTGCCGGCGGCCGGCGTCGTGGAACTCGGTGCCCGCCGTCAGCGGCACCGGCTCCAGCAGCGAGCCGACGGCGCCGAAGCCGACGTCGGCCAGGTGGGGCCGCGGGTCGCCGGGCAGCTCGACGAGGAGGGCCATGTGGGTGCGCGGGCGGTCCTCGAAGCGGTCCGCGCCGACGACGACCCGCGCCGTCAGCCGGGTCACCCGGACGCCGAGCGCCTCCAGGGCCGCCGCGAACAGCGTGTTGTGTTCGTAGCAGTAGCCGCCGCGCCGGCGGCCGTGCACCAGCTTGGCCATGAGGTCGGCGAGGTCCAGGGAGGGGGCACGCCCGCCCAGGGCGTCGAGGTTCTCGAAGGGGATGGCCTTCATGTGGGCGAGCTGCACGCCGCGGAGCGTGGCCGTGTCGGGGCGCCGCCCGCCCTCCCAGCCGATGCGCTCGAGGTAGGCCTCCAGGGAGAAGGGTGTCGTCCGTGCACTGTCAGGCATGGCATCACCGTACGTGCGGCGCCCACGCCCCGCCCTCGTCCATTGGTCCTACGCCGGGACCCCGCCGCGGGTCCTAGGCCGTCCGGCGCGCCGCCTCCCGCAGCCCTTCCCGCAGCCTGCGCAGCCCTTCCGCGATCTCGTCCGGGGTCTGCGTGACGAAGCAGAGCCGCAGCGTGGCGCGGTCGGGATCGTCGGCGTGGAAGGGCGCGCCGGGGACGTACGCCACGTCGTGCCGGACGACGGCGGGGAGCAGGGCGGTGGTGTCGTACGGGTCCGGCAGTCGCGCCCACAGGAACATGCCGCCCTCGGGACGGGTCCAGGTCGAGCCCTCGGGGAGGGCGGCGGGCAGGCCCGCGAGCATGGCGTCGCGGCGTTCGCCGTACACGGCCGAGACGCGGCGGACATGGGCGTCGAGGTCGTTGTCGGCGAGGTAGCGGGCGGCGGCGAGCTGGTTGACGGTCGGGGTGTGCAGGTCGGCCGCCTGCTTGGCGACGACGCAGGCGCGGCGCAGACCGGCGGGGGCGCGCAGCCAGCCCAGGCGCAGGCCGGGGGCCATCACCTTGGAGAAGGAGCCCAGGAGCACGGTCCGGTCCCGGGCGCCCTCGTAGGAGGCGATCCACGGCACCCGCTCGCCCTCGAAGCGCAGCTCGCCGTACGGGTCGTCCTCGACGATCCACAGCCCGCACCGCCCGGCGACCTCGGCGACGGCGGCGCGGCGGGCGGCCGGCAGGGTGCGGCCGGTGGGGTTGGAGAAGGTGGGGACCGTGTAGAGCAGCTTGGGGCGCTCGCGCACCACCAGCTCCTCCAGTGCCCCGGGGTCGATCCCGTCCTCGTCCCCGGGCACGGCCACCACCCGGGCGCCCGCCAAGCCGAAGGCCTGGAGCGCGGCCAGGTAGCAGGGGCGTTCGACGAGGACGGTGTCGCCGGGTTCGAGCAGGGCGGTGGCGAGCAGCGACAGGGCCTGCTGCGAGCCGGTGGTGACGAGGACGTCGTCGGCGTCGGTGGTCAGTCCGCGCGCCGAGGTACGGGCGGCGAGCGCGGCCCGCAGGGTGGGCTCGCCCTCCGTGGTGGAGTACTGCAGGGCCCGCGCGGGCACCTCGGTGAGCACCGCCCGGTACGCCGCCGCGATGCCGTCGGCGTCGAACAGTTCGGGGGCCGGGAGCCCGCCCGCGAAGTTGATCACCTCGGGGCGGGCGGTCACGGCCAGGATGTCCCGTACGGGCGAGCCGCCGACCGCGCGGGCCCGCGCCGCGAACCGCGGGGTGGGGGCGAGGGCGGGGGCGGGCTCGGTGGCGGTCATGGCACGGCTCCTTCGGCTGCGGTGGCGGCACGTGTCCCGCAGCCTAGGAAACCGCGTGCCGCCTGCACGCGGCTTTCCGCGATCCGGACGGTCCGGCCCGGTTCTAGTCGAGGCTCGTCGTGCCCTCCGGGACCCACTCCTCGCCGCCCAGCGGGAACTCGTACGCCGGACGCCCGTCGTTGCCGCTGGTGCGGAAGGGGCGGCCCTTGTCGTCCACGGTGAGCGTGCCGCTGCGTGAGCCGCTGGACCACTTCAGCTCCAGGTACCAGCTCACGTCGTGGGCGGAGGCGGCCGCCGTGACGTAGTAGACCTCGGGGTCCGACTCGCTCACCGAGAACGGGAAGTCCCGCTGCCCGGGCGCCGGGGTCACGACCGGGCGCGCGGCGTCGAGGGCGACCGTGAAGGAGCGCGTGGGCACGTTGCCGCCGCAGCCCACCCCGGGGTAGCCCATCACGAAGTCGTTCCAGGGGAGCGGCGACCGCTTGCCCGCCACCCGCACGGTGAGTCCCTGCACGACCACCGTCTCGTCCCCGGTCCCCTGCACGGTGAGCTGCACGTACTGCTCCCCCGACGAGACGGCGCCGAACGAACTGACCCACGCCGTCGCGCCCGGCTCCTGCGGCGGTGGTTTCACCTCGCTCGCCGGCCTGTTGATCAGGTACCGCTGCGAGCAGGGGCCCTGCCACGCGTACGGATTGGCCTGCACGGTCAGCGGTACGGCGCCCCGGTCGCCGCCACCGTCACCGTCACCCGCCGGGGCGGTGGAGGCGGTGGCCGGGGTGCGGGGCGTCTCCTTGGCCTTCGCGGAGGGGGAGGCGGAGGCCGAGGCGGAGACGGAGGCGGAGGCGGAAGGTGAGGCGGAGGGTGACGTGGTGGCGTCCTTGTCCCCGTCCGCCCCGCCGTCGACGGCCGCCGCCCCCACCGGGTCCTTCCGGTCGCCCCCGTCGTCCCCGTCCAGCGGGCCGAGGGCGAGCGTGACCCCGCCGAGCACGGCGGCCACGGCGATCCCCGCGAGGACGGCGGTCCGGGTGCGGCGGCGGAAGCGGGTGCGGACCTCGCCGGGACCGGTGACCGCCGGGACCCCGGCCTCCCGGGGCCCCGCCTCCGGGACCTCGGCCTTGCGTGACCCCGCCTCCAGAACTTCGGTCTCCGGGCCCTCCCCCTCCGGGCCCCCGGTCTCCGGGCTCTCGGCCTCGGGCTGCCCGGCCGTCGGAGGACCGTCCGCTTCCCGGTCCCGGGCCGCCGTGTCCTCCTCCGGTTCGCCCACAGGCGCCGGCGCGTCCGCGGGCGCCGCTCCCTCCGGCGGCGCGCCCTTCCGCCCCCGGGCCGCGTCCGCCAGCACCCACCGCCGGTGCAGCTCGACCAGTTCCTCGGAGCTCGCCCTGCACAGCCGGGCCAGCCGTTCCACCGGCGCGTACTCCGTCGGTACCGCGTCCCCGTTGCAGTACCGGTGCAGGGTCGACGTACTCATGTGGAGCCGTTTGGCGAGCACCCCGTAGCTCAGCCCGGACCGCTCCTTCAGCGCCCTCAATCGCGCGGCGAACTCCGCCGCAGCCGTGTCCCGCGACACCTTTTCCTCCCACCCCGTGTCCCATCCCGCCGTTCCAGGGAACGGTCGTTTCCCCAGGTCAACAGCGGTGCAGGCGTTCCAGCGTCCCGCTTCTCCCACCAGGCCTGGCGGACGGGACGGTTCACCGCACAAGCTCTGGTCATCCAAGCACGCCGCTCCCGGCCCCCGGTCGAGCGGTCACTCCAAAGCCGTACTCACACAAAGGAATTCGCCATGCGTACGTCCCGCATCCGTCTGATCGCCGCCGCCGGAGCCGTCCTCGCCACCCTCGCCCTCACGGCCTGCGAGGACGGCACGGGCACCGTGGACGAGGGCGCCGGAACGTCGCAGCCGGGCGCGACGGCCACCGCGGACACTCCCCCGGGCTCCTCGAAGGGCGACTCCGCCTCGGACAAGCCCTCCCAGGGCGGGAACGAGGACACCGGCACCGGCGGCTCGGGCACCGGAAGCGCCGGGGGGACGGGCGCCGGCGGCAAGGCCGGCGGCGGCACGAAGGACTCCGACGACGACCCGCAGACCCGGGTCTCCTGCAACGGCTCCAACACCACCGTCGACGCCCGGCCGGTCTCCCGCCCCGTCAACCACATGCTGATCACGGTCCAGAACTCGGGTTCGCGGACCTGTGACCTCACCTACTACCCGGTGCTCCGCTTCGACGAGATGCAGTGGGTGCCGCAGCCCGTCGAGGCGTCGAAGCCGCAGGCCGTGGTCACCCTCGCCCCGGGGGAGACGGCGTACGCCGGCGTGCTCCTGTCGGCCGCCGACGGCAGCGGGGACGGCGGCACCACCGCCCACAAGCTCACCGTCGCCTTCCAGGGCCGTACCCCGAACAGCGACGGCGGCCCGTCGGCCGTCCCCGCCCTCCCGGCGGACGGCGTGTACTACGACAGCAGCATGGCGGTGACGTACTGGCAGCAGTCGCAGGCCGACGCCCTCACCTACTGAACGGCTCCCAGCTTCTGGGCCACCTCGGTGGCCCAGTAGGTGAGGATGTTCTGCGCGCCGGCCCGCTTGATGCCGGTCAGCGCCTCGAGGATCGCCCGGTCCCGGTCGATCCAGCCCTTCTCCGCGGCGGCCTCGATCATCGAGTACTCACCGGAGATCTGGTACGCCGCCACCGGCACGTCCACCGCGTCCGCGACCTTGGCCAGGACGTCCAGGTACGGGCCCGCCGGCTTCACCATGACCATGTCGGCGCCCTCCTCCAGGTCGAGCGCCAGCTCGCGCATCGACTCGCGGACGTTGGCCGGGTCCTGCTGGTACGTCTTGCGGTCGCCCTGCAGCGAGGAGCCGACGGCCTCCCGGAACGGCCCGTAGAAGGCGGAGGCGTACTTGGCGGTGTAGGCGAGGACCGCCACGTCCTCCCGGCCGATCTGGTCCAGGGCGTCGCGGATCACCCCGATCTGCCCGTCCATCATCCCGCTCGGCCCGACCACGTGGGCGCCCGCGTCGGCCTGCACCTGGGCCATCTCGGCGTACCGCTCGAGCGTGGCGTCGTTGTCGACGCGCCCCCGCTCGTCGAGGACCCCGCAGTGCCCGTGGTCGGTGAACTCGTCGAGGCACAGGTCGGACATGACGAGCAGGTCGTCCCCGACCTCGGCCCGCACGTCCCGCAAGGCCACCTGGAGGATCCCGTCCGGGTCGGTGCCGGGCGTCCCGAGGGCGTCCTTCTTGGACTCCTCCGGCACGCCGAACAGCATGATCCCGGAGATCCCGGCCGCCACGGCCTCCGCCGCCGCCTTCTTCAGGGTGTCCCGCGTGTGCTGCACGACACCGGGCATCGCCCCGATCGGCACGGGCTCGTCCGCACCCTCGCGCACGAAGGCCGGGAGGATGAGGTCGGCGGGGTGCAGCCGGGTCTCGGCGACCATGCGCCGCATGGCGGGGGTGGTACGCAGACGCCGCGGCCGCGCGCCGGGGAAGGATCCGTACGTCGTCATACCACCTACGCTACGCCCGCCCCTCCCCTGCCTTTGCCGACGCGGAGTCGGCCCGGCCCTTTGGTCCCGGCGTCCCCCGGACCACGGCCACGGCACGCGCAGCCGTCCTCACCTCACGCCACCGTGTCCCACTCGCCGGGGAGGTCCTCCTCGTCCGGCGGCCGGTGCGCGGCCTTCTCGCGGGCGCGCAGGACGGCCCAGGCGAGGAGGGACACGCAGGTGAGGTACCAGGGCAGCGGCCAGAGGGCGGGCCACCAGCCGGCGGACGGTGCGAGGAGGAGGTCGGTCGCGGCCGTGGCCATGCCGGCGGCGAGGCTCCAGCACAGCAGGCGTCCGGCCCGGCGGGTGGGTCCGGTGAACCGGTTCGGGACGGTGGGGCGTCGCGTACGGGAACGGCAGGAGGGCAGGGCTCTGCCGGGTTCGCTCATCGCGGAAGGGTCCTTCACGGAAGCGGAGGTGAACGTGGCCGGATCGGCCGGACGCGATCAGTGTGCGGGGTGTGGGATCGCTCCCACGGAAACGTCACCGGGCGGGCACTTCCTCTGAGACAAGTTGCCACCAGGCGTTTTCCCGACTCCGCCCCGGGGGACCGGACAGACGTGGGCCGCACGGGCGTCCACCCCGCCGCCAATCTGGCCGAAAAGGACGCACACGAAAGCAGAAAGCGCCCGTATTGGCCAGACGTGAAAGCTTTTCGGCCGTTGTCGTTATGGAAAAAGGGCGGACAGTGGACAAGTTCACGCCTCCACCAGTTCGACTCGCCCATGAATCACCCCAGTTGCCCCCGACAAGCGGTGGGACTGATTCCGGCCCGTATGCGGAGGACGTTCGGGGGCACACCACACCGCCTCCCGTGCGGCTTGTGACACCGTGTGAGGCGCCGACGGCCGTGAACCTCGGGTGTTGCCGGTGGGGCCCGGCCACGTGTGGAGCGCGGATCGGGACGGCCGGCCAGGAGCATCGTCGCCGCGCTCGTCCGCCTCCTCGCCCAGTACCCCTCTCCCGCCACGGCCATCACCGTGCTCGCCGCGGTGTGGATCGCCGTCGCGGCCCTCCCCCGCCCCTTGTGCCGGACAATCCAGGGGCGTCCGCCCGAGCCGTGGCGGAGGCACCGGCATCAGGGGAAAGGAACGACATGCGGCTTCGCTGCGCCGTGCTCGACGACTTCCAGGACATCGCCACCACGATCGTCGACTGGAGCCCCGTCCAGGACCGGGTGGAGGTCACCGCCTTCACCGAGCACTTCGCCACCGAGGACGAACTGGCCGCTGTGCTCGCGGACTTCGACATCGCGGTGACGCTGCGGGAACGCGTCCCCTTCCGCGCCTCCCTGCTCGACCGGCTCCCCCGGCTGAAGCTGATCGTCGCCTCCGGCATGCGCAACTCGGTCATCGACCACGCCGCCGCCGAACGCAACGGCGTCACGGTCTGCGGCACCCAGAGCTCCCCCACCCCGCCGGTGGAGCTGACCTGGGCCCTGCTGCTCGGACTGGCCCGCGGCATCGTCACGGAGAACAACGCCCTGCGGGCGAACGGCCCCTGGCAGTCGACGGTCGGCGCCGATCTGCACGGCCGCCGCCTCGGCCTGCTCGGACTGGGCAAGATCGGCAGCCGGGTGGCACGGGTGGGCCTCGCCTTCGGCATGGAGGTCACGGCCTGGAGCCCCCACCTCACCAAGGAACGCGCGGACGAGGTGGGCGTCGAACCGGCTCCCTCGAAGGAGGACTTGCTCCGCACCAGCGACTTCGTATCGATCCACCTCGTCCTGGGCGACACCACCCGGGGCATCCTGGGCGCCCCCGAACTGGCCCTGATGAAGCCGACCGCCCACCTGGTCAACACCTCCCGCTCGGCACTCGTCGACCAGGACGCCCTGCTCACCGCACTCCACGAGTCCCGGATCGCGGGCGCGGCGGTCGACGTCTTCGACACCGAACCGCTCCCCGCCGACCACCCGATGCGCACCGCGCCCCGCCTCCTGGCCACCCCCCACCTCGGCTACGTCTCCCAGCTCAACTACCGCACGTACTACGGCCAGGCGGTCGAGGACATCGAGGCCTACCTCGCCGGCACCCCGATCCGCCGCCTCGGCTGACGCTCGGCAGCCGTCCGTACGGGCGGGTGCCCGGAGGAGGACGCGGCCACCGGCTGCGGTCAAGGACCGCCGGGTCACGGATCCGTCCCAGCCGACGACGGCCGCGCCCGGGCGCGGAACGGTGCGGGAACCGCCGTCCCGGCCGGGCCCGCGGCCCGATACGACGCGGTACGGACGGGGGTGCGCCCGGCGGTGGCGCGCACCGCTCCCGTCTTCGCGTGTAACAGGGTTGTACGAGCGGGCGGTTGGGCTGAACGACGGGCGGAACGGACTGGTCTTGGAGGTCAGCAACGCCCGCTCGTACCGACGGGCCGGCACACCGACCGACACCGAGGAAGACACCATGCGCGTCAACAAGATCACCATCGCAGCCCTGGCCGTCGTCGCGGGTCTCTCGCTCACCGCCTGTCAGAACGACGACGCCGCCACGGACCGGAGCGCCTCGTCCTCCTCCTCGAAGGGTGGTTCGAACTCCGGCTCCGGCGCCTCGGCCCAGGGCGCCGCGAAGGACTCCGCCGATGACAGCGCGGACGAGGGGCAGGGCACGGTCGCCGGAACCGGCTCCAACGAGAACGGCACGACCGGCGCGTGCCGCACCGACGAACTGGAGGTCACGGCGACCGACAGCACCATCGACGGCGACCAGGACAACACCGTCGCCGTGACGTTCACCAACGGCGGCGGCCGGGACTGCTCGATCGCGGGCTTCGCCGGTGTGGACCTGAAGACCAACGCGGGGACGGTGTCCGCGGAGCGCACGGGTGAGTCGGCCCCCGCGACCGTCCTGAAGGACGGCAAGTCGATCTCCTTCTCGATCTCCTACCCGGCCAACGACACGGGCGGTTCCGGCGTCCGCATCACCGGTCTCGTGGTGACCCCGCCGAACGAGACGAAGTCGGTCACCCTCGACTGGCCGGGCGCCGCCTCGCTGCCCGTCACGGACGGCTCCGGCACCCCGGTGAAGGTCGGCCCGATCGGCAGCGCCGGCCAGGGCGACTGACCCGCCCCCGCTGGTCCCCCTCGCCCCGGCCGGCGGGCCCGGATGTCAGCACCGGCGGTCACGGTGCGCGGGTGAGGCAGACGACCGACGACGACCGCGGACCAAAGCGTCGTGACACCTGCAGGACGGCGCTTCACCGCAGCCACCGAGGTCCTCGCCGAACGGATCGCCTTCCCCCACCGCCACGTCGGACGACTGATCGCCCACACCACGACAAGGGGCATGGCCGACCAGCCGTCGTGTCCTCGCCCGGACCACGACCTGTCGGCCGTCGACCGGCACATCCCGCACCGTCCGGCCGTGATCCCCGTGGCCCCTCCCCGTCACCACCCCGCGCACCGGACGGGGAACGGGAACATCACGGGGCCGAGCCGAAACCCGGACTGTCTCGCCGCCGTCCGCCACATCCTCGATGACCAACGCCGACAACCCCGAAAGCACCGTTCCCACAAGCGTGTTCGCATCATGCACGCTGAATGATCACAGGCGAGCACCCACCGTCACAGTCCCGCACCGCCTCACTGTGCGGGGCCGCTCAGGCGGCCGGCACGGTGCCGGGCCGGTCATGCCCGTGTGCCACCGCGTTGATCCGATCTGTGCCCGCCTGGGTGAGGAAGACCCACGTCCCGTAGACGCCCCACATGAGGCCGAGCAGCGAACTCGCGGCGTAGAAGCCCATTCCCTTGGTGGAGCCGACGGTGGCGAACAGTCCGGCGGCGGCGATACCTGCCGCGAACACGACGAGCGCGACGACGAGGATGGGCCGCGCATGCTGGGACGTGCCACGGCGGGCCGCGTGGTCGAGCACCAAGAGCAGACTTGCGCTTGCTGCTGCGGCGACCAGCAGTTCGACCCCGAGCGCCCAGGTCGGCTGCGGCAGGGTGACCAGCGATGCGGTGACTGTGGTTGTCAGGAACAGGGAGACGGTTTGCGCGGCGCGGTTGCGGTATTCCTGGGAGGTGGCGACGACGTCGAAGCGGAAGGCGACAACGATGAAGGTGAGGCCGGTGAGGCCGGCGGCGCTTCCGCCGACGGTGGCGGCGAACGTGGTCCACATGGCGGTTGCTCCTGTGCGATCCGTGCTGGGGTGGAGGGCTTCGGTGCGATGAAGTGCGGTGGGCGGCGGCCGTCGCGCCGCCGACCACCTCGCGGAACTACCTCGTTTCGACCATGGCCATCGGGTCTTCACCGTTCTCCAGGGCGTTCACCGCGTTCTTCCAGGACGGGTCGGCCGAGTAGAGCTGGCTGCGCAAGTAGGCCCACACGAGAGCCCGCAGGGTCGCCACGCGCTCGGGATTCTCGTCGTCCGTCTCTGCCGCGTCGTATCCGGATATGCCACCGAAGATGTGACCGGCGCCGTACATGGTCACCATGGTCTTGTTGCCGCCGGGGCTGGCCGAGTAAGCGTCCGCACGGTAGCTGAGCCGATTGGAGAAGTTGGGGTTGAGGTCCTGATCGCCCACGATGATCAGGGCGGTGCCCGTCATCTGCTCGAAGTCGGTGTAATACAGCACCGGGTAGTTCGTCTTGGCCCACTCGGCGAAGTGCTCGTCGTTGCCGATGCCCGGAGCTCCGATGAGCACTCCCGCCTTGACACGAGAGTCGGAGAGGTCCTTCGGCCGGTCGTCGTCCGGGTCCAGCATCTGGGCTCCGAGGAGGAGGGAGACGGTGTTGCCGCCCAGGGAGTGTCCTACGGCGCCGACACGGTCCCTGTCGATCCGCCGTTCGGCAAGACCGGGGACGGCGGCCTCGATGTCGTCGAGGCGGTCGAGGATGGTGTGCATGTCGGTGGCGCGGTCACGCCAGAACAGAGGCGCGTCCTTGAGGTCGGTGTCGCGCAGACCGAGGGCCGTCGAGTCCAGGTGGGTCGGCTGGACGACCGCGAACCCGTGGGCGGCGAAGAAGTTCGCCAGCGGCCCGTAGCCGTTGTAGGAGGACAGGAAGTTCGCCAGCCCGTGCCCGTGGGACAGGAGGATGAGCGGCAGGTCGGTGCCGGTCGCGGGGATCGACACCTTGACCTCCAGCGGCACGGGCCGTCCGGGAACGTCGAGGGTGACCGGGTGGTAGGTGAGGACGGGTTGCGACGCGTTGACCGGGATGTTGGCGGCGTCGCTGTACGGCTTGCTCATCGGAGCCCTTTCGAGATCGGTGTTGACATAGCGCCTGTCGTAACTGGCGGTAGGCATGGAACGGGCGGTCGTGGCCGCGAGCCTGATGGGCCAGGAACGGCCGTCCGACACCTGGGTCGGTGTGGACGGTGATCTCCGCAGCGGTGCACAGATCTCGTCAGGTGTTCGTCCCGCGGTCTGACGGCAGGGGAGGGCGACTGGCTCGACCTTCGAGTGTCGTGCCTCCCTGGCCCGACGGATGCGCTTGTCTTGCCAGGAACTGTAAGATCAATCGAACAAGCCGAACTAGGGCGAAAATGACATGGCTGAGTCCGCGGTCGACGGGCGTCGCAGAAGAGCACGGTTCGGAGTCGAGAGCCTGGCTGTGCGCGTTGCCGAGGGTGCCTTCCCGACCGTTGTGAACAGCGGGTACACCGTCAAGATCGCGCATGGCGGCTCTGCACCCCCTTTTCAGTACCTCGGGCGGACCCAGGGTCCCCCTGTTCCTGGCGCGGTGACGGTGATCGAGCCCCATGAGGTCGTGAGCTGCCTCGCTCAGGACAAAGCCGCCGCTGACGGCCAGGCCGTTGTGCAACTGATGTTCATCGACGCCGATCTCATGTCGGCCGGCACAGGCCGGCCGCGCTTTCATGAGGTGACCTATTCAGACCACAGCCTCTTCAACGGCATTGCTGCGCTGCACAGGGGTTTGGCGGGCGACGAGGACGAGTTGGACCTCGAGTCGTCGCTGATCCACTTGCTGAACGTCCTGCTCGCCAGGCATGCGGATGCTCCCGGCGCAGCGAGTCCGACACTTCGTCCTCGAGCGCTTCGTCACGTACGGGAGATGCTCCACAGCCAACTGAGCTCCAACATCAAGCTCGACGACCTCGCGGCAGTCGCCGGTTGCAGCAAACGCCACTTGATCAGGAGTTTCCGGCAGGCTTACGGGGTTCCACCGCACCATTACCGGACCCTGTTGCGCTTGGCACGCGCCAAGTCCATGCTGGCAGCGGGACGATCCGTGGCGGAGACCGCCGCCGAGCTTGGTTACTGTGACCAGAGCCAGCTCAACCGGCACTTCCGGCGGGAGTTCGGCATGAGCGCAGGTGGCTATGCCAGGGCCGTGCGGTAGACCTGCGGTGTCTTGGCTCGACCGCCACCTTGCCTGCCCCCATGGGAAAGCGCTGACCGGTGGGCCGGGTCGTCGGTTTCTGACTCGATCGGGTGGAGTCGGGTCTTGGCGAGGAGTTCGCGGCCCATGGAGCGGAGGACTTCGGTCCATTCGTCGTTCCGCTCGGCCAGGACCGCCCCGACCAGCCGGATGACGGCGGTGCGGTCGGGGAAGACGCCGACCACGTCGGTGCGGCTGGGGGCACCTCCCGCGGCGCAGCCGTGGGGGAGGATCTCCTTGTTCAGCCGTTCCTGCGGGTTGTTCGACCGGATCTGTCGCCAGATCCCCCGCGGGAAGGCCGTGAAGGCCGGCAGGTCGTGCTGGGCGGTGTCCAAGTGGTCTGCCGCTTCGGGGAACTTGGCCTCCAGCGTGTCCAGCACGTGTGCCATCGATGGACCGGACGCGAACGTGGTCCTTCGGTGGCCTCTACAGTGTCCCGAGGCGAAGGGCCGGGGGGATGGTGGATCAGAAGGGCTGACCCAAGGTCGTGGTACAGATCGAGCGGCTGGCGGACCTGAAGCCCGTCCATCGGCGCCAGGCCGCCGTCCTGGCCCTGTGGCGATGCCGCGCGCCGGTACTCGCGTTCGAGTTGGATGCGGAGTGGGGCGTCGATCGGGCTGTGCTGGAGTCGCTGTTCCGGCTGGCAGCATCACCTGCCGGCGAACAGTCGAATGGCGCATACCGGCAAGCGATCGCCGAGCTGCGCACGGCCCCGCTCTTCACGTCTGAAGTTGATCCGGACACGGTCCAGCTCTTCCAGTTGGAGACCATCGGCAGCCTGCTGACCTTCGGCGAGTTGCTGGACAAGCCCGACGTGGACAAAGTCGAGCGAGTGGTCGAATCCTCGGCCGGCCTGGCGAACCACCTCGACGGTCTCGTCGAGGACTCGTTCTACCCTCACCCCTCGGAGGAAGCCCACCGCCAGTACCTCGCCGACCTGGCGGACCGGGCGAACGAGGGGTACTTCGCGTCACGCAACTCCGTTATCGAGTCCGTCTGCCACGGCGCCCTCCGGACCTTCCCCGCTTCCGAAGGGCTGCTCGACTCGTCGACGGGTCGCGAGTTGCTCGCACGTTGCGAGGACTTCGGCGAAGAACTCGTCGCAACGATGCGGTGGCTCCGCACGACGGGTTACTAGCGATCGCGCCGTGAGCCGGATGACGAGTGCGGCAGCCGTGAGGGACCGGGGGCTTGGAGCGGAGGGCGCGGCTACGGGCGGCGTTGGCTGAACGGACCCGGTTCGGGCTCGGCGAGGATGCCGAGCGTCTGCTCCACGATCCACCGCATTGCCTGCGGGACGAAGCCGGTTCCCTCGGCCACGGGATCGCGGAGGAAGACACCACGGCCCCGCCTCACCCCCACCGCCTGGGCGACCTTCCTCCCGTACGCGTCCGAACGCCGGTACGCCCGGCGGACCGGTCGCCCACGCGGCACCCCGGAAGCGCGTGCAGCGCTGGGCCGTGGTTCGGGTCGAGCCACACCCGCAGCGGCTGCACGGGTCTGTTCGGCAGCCCCCACTCAGTCAGCCGACGCCGCTCGGCGGCTTGCCGCCGAGCGGCGTCGGCAACCGGTGCGTCCATATCCCTCCGGCCGCCGGCGTGGCTTGGCGGCATACGGATTCAGCGGTCCGTCCGCATCCACCAACAGCACCGGACGGCGCACCAGCTCACCCCCTTTGGCTCTGCGTCGCACCGTACCGGCCGCCGACGGGACCGCCGGCGGGATTCCGCAGGCCCGGACTCCGGGGTGGGCTGTCACAGCGGCAGGTTCATCGCGGTCAGCAGCCGGACGTAGCCCTCCCCGGCACCGGGGCCGCCATGACCGAGTCCCCGCGTGGAGCCGGTCGAGCCCGCCGTCGGGCCGGAGGCCGGACCGGGTGCAGCGGGACCTGCGTTGAACGCGGACACCCCGACCGCCCCGACCCACCACGAGGAGAGGCGCCCCCGAAAGGGCGCCTCACCTCGGACCCCCGGCCGGGATCCCTACGTCGTCGACCGCCGCCTGCGCGCCCCCGGCCGCCGCTCGCTCGGCCGGGTCACCGGGTCGCCGGCCTCCAGCGCCGCCAGCCGGCGCCGGGCGCCGAAGTCGGCCAGGGCCTCCGCCAGCTTGTGGACCGACGGCTCGGGAGCCATCACGTCCACGCGCAGGCCGTGCTCCTCGGCCGTCTTCGCCGTCGCCGGGCCGATGCAGGCGATCACCGTCACGTTGTGCGGCTTGCCCGCGATGCCGACCAGGTTCCGGACCGTCGACGACGAGGTGAACAGCACCGCGTCGAAGCCGCCGCCCTTGATCGCCTCACGGGTCTCCGCCGGCGGCGGCGAGGCGCGCACGGTCCGGTACGCCGTGACGTCGTCGACCTCCCAGCCCAGCTCGATCAGACCGGCGACCAGGGTCTCCGTGGCGATGTCGGCGCGCGGCAGGAAGACGCGGTCGATCGGGTCGAAGACCGGGTCGTAGGGCGGCCAGTCCTCCAGCAGACCGGCGGCCGACTGCTCGCCGCTCGGCACCAGGTCCGGCTTCACGCCGAAGGCGATCAGCGCGTTGGCCGTCTGCTCGCCCACCGCGGCGACCTTGATCCCCGCGAAGGCGCGGGCGTCGAGGCCGTACTCCTCGAACTTCTCCCGGACCGCCTTCACCGCGTTGACCGAGGTGAACGCGATCCACTCGTAGCGGCCCGTCACCAGACCCTTGACCGCCCGCTCCATCTGCTGCGGGGTGCGCGGGGGCTCCACCGCGATCGTCGGGACCTCGTGCGGCACGGCGCCGTACGACCGCAGCTGGTCGGAGAGCGACGCCGCCTGCTCCTTCGTCCGCGGCACGAGCACCTTCCAGCCGAACAGCGGCTTGGACTCGAACCACGCCAGCCGGTCGCGCTGGGCGGGGGCGCTGCGCTCGCCGACCACGGCTATCACCGGCCGGCCGCCCTCCGGGGAGGGCAGCACCTTCGCCTGCTTCAGCGTCTGCGCGATCGTGCCGAGCGTCGCCGTCCAGGTGCGCTGCCGGGTCGTCGTACCGGCGACCGTCACCGTCAGCGGGGTGTCGGGCTTGCGCCCGGCGGACACCAGTTCGCCCGCCGCCGCGGCCACGGAGTCGAGCGTGGTGGAGACGACCACCGTGCCGTCCGACGCCCCGACCTCCGTCCAGCACCGGTCCGAGGCCGTGCGCGCGTCCACGAAACGGACGTCCGCGCCCTCGGCGTCGCGCAGCGGCACACCGGCGTACGCGGGCACACCGACGGCGGTCGCGACACCGGGGACGACCTCGAACGGCACCCCGGCCGAGGCGCACGCCAGCATCTCCTCGGCGGCGTACGCGTCGAGCCCGGGGTCACCGGACACCGCACGCACGACCCGCCTGCCGCCCCGCGCGGCCTCCATGACAAGATGTGCGGCATCCCGCACCGCGGGGACACCGGCGGTTGTTGACGCGCCGTCGACGACCGTCAGCTGGGGCGTGCCCGTGCCCGGTTCCGACGTGTCGGAGTCCGTGTGCACTTCGGCGACGCCCTGCCGCGCGTGCGTGCGCACGACGTCGAGCACCTCGTGCTCGGCGACGAGGACGTCCGCGTTCGCCAGCGCCTCCACGGCGCGCAGGGTCAGCAGTCCCGGATCCCCGGGTCCGGCACCGAGGAAGGTGACGTGCCCGTGTTCCGGAGGGGCGGGAAGGGTGGTGGGGCTCACTGTGCTCGCTCCCCCATCAGACCGGCCGCGCCCTGCGCGAGCATCTCGGTGGCGAGTTCGCGACCGAGCGCCGTCGCCGCCTCGTGCGTCTCGGGCACGGGACCGGTGGTGGACAGCTGCACCAGCGTCGAGCCGTCGGTCGTGCCGACGACGCCGCGCAGGCGCATCTCCTTGACAATCTGCCCGTCGGCCTGGGGGTTCCCCCAGGAGGGAAGGTCGGCCAGCGCGCCCACAGGGGCGGAGCAGCCGGCCTCCAGGGCGGCGAGCAGGGAACGCTCGGCCGTCACGGCGGCCCGCGTGAACGGGTCGTCGAGCTCGGCGAGCGCGGCGATGAGCTCCGCGTTGTCCGCGGCGCACTCGACCGCCAGGGCCCCCTGGCCGGGGGCGGGCAGCACCGTGTCGACCGACAGGAAGTCGGTCACCTCGTCACTGCGTCCGATCCGGTTCATTCCGGCGGCGGCCAGCACCACGGCATCCAGTTCGCCCTTCAGGACGTACCCGATGCGGGTGTCGACGTTGCCGCGGATCGGAACCGTCTCGATGTCCATGCCGTGGCCGCGCGCGTACGCGTTCAGCTGCGCCATGCGGCGCGGCGAACCCGTGCCGATGCGGGCGCCGCGCGGCAGGTCGGTGAACTTCAGCCCGTCGCGCGTGACCATCACGTCGCGCGGGTCCTCGCGCACCGGTATGGCCGCCACGACCAGTTCGTCGGGCTGCGTGGTCGGCAGGTCCTTCAGCGAGTGCACCGCGAGGTCCACCTCGCCGCGCGCCAGCGCCTCGCGCAGCGCGGCCACGAAGACCCCCGTGCCGCCGATCTGCGCGAGGTGCTCGCGCGAGACGTCGCCGTACGTGGTGATCTCGACGAGCTCGACGGGCCGTCCGGTCACCTGGCTCACGGCTTCCGCCACCTGCCCGGACTGGGCCATGGCGAGCTTGCTCCGCCGTGTTCCCAGCCTCAGTGCCTTCTCAGTCATCCCGGCCCTCGGTTCTCTGCGTTCTTCTCGGTGCTTTCCTCGGCTCGGGAGACGGAGGCCACCGTCTCGGGGTCGAGGTCGAACAGGGTGCGCAGCGCGTCCGCGTACCCGGCGCCGCCGGGCTCGGCCGCGAGCTGCTTGACCCGTACGGTCGGCGCGTGCAGCAGCTTGTCGACCACCCGCCGCACGGTCTGGGTGATCTCCGCGCGGTGCTTGTCGTCCAGGCCGGGGAGCCGTCCCTCGAGACGGGCGATCTCACCGGCCACCACGTCGGCCGCCATGGTGCGCAGGGCGACGACGGTCGGCGTGATGTGCGCCGCCCGCTGTGCCGCCCCGAACGCGGCGACCTCGTCGGAGACGATACGCCGCACCTGCTCCACATCGGCAGCCATCGGAGCGTCCGCGGAGGCCTCCGCGAGCGATTCGAGGTCGACGAGGCGCACGCCGGCCAGCCGGTGCGCGGCCGCGTCGATGTCCCGCGGCATCGCCAGGTCCAGCAGGAACAGCACGGGCTCCGGGCGCGGTGGCTCGGCCACCGGCTGCGGGCGGCGCCGCTCGGGGATCCGGCCGACGGTGGACGCGGTCGCGGCGAGCGCGCCGATCAGCTCGGCGTCGGCCGCCGGGCC